>JBGUEF010000166.1:0-7427 GCA_041821485.1 Deltaproteobacteria bacterium | reverse complement strand
AGGCGCTCGAAGAGCATGGCGCATCGATTTGTATTCGAGAGTCGGAGCTCGAGGTCGATGCGCTCGGGGAGCTCCTCGGAGGTTTGCTGGACGACCCCGCCAGGCGTCAGGTCATGGCCAGTGCGGCGCGCGATCACGGCAGGCCCGATGCGGCGGCTGCCATCGTCGATGACATGATGGGCTGGCTCGGGGGCACCCAGCCCCTTGGGGAATCCGCTGGTGCGCCCGAGAGCGAGCCGCCTCGGGGTGTGCAGTACAGCGGCCTCGGCGTGTCGCCCATGCTTCGCCTGGGGTGTCGTGAAGTCGCTTTGCGCTCCGGGAGCCATCGCCCACGCCGCCCGGTTGTCGTCGACGGAGCCGTGTGGGAGTAAGCGACCATGTTTCGCGGCAGAATTCGGTCCATCCATTTCGTAGGTGTTGGCGGTGTCGGGATGAGCGGCATCGCGGAGGTGCTCCTCGACTCGGGCTTCGAAGTGACTGGGTCCGACCTCCGGGACAACGACTACACGCGTCGCCTCGCTGAAAAGGGCGCCAAGATCTACGTCGGCCACGGGGCCGAGCAGGTCACCGATGCTGACGTGGTCGTCTTCTCGTCAGCGGTTCCACCGACCAACCCGGAGCTCGTTGCAGCTCGCCGGGCAGGGGTACCCGTCATCCCCCGGGCGGAGATGCTTGGTGAGCTGATGCGGCTCAAGGACGGAATCGCGATCGCCGGCTCCCACGGCAAGACGACCACGACGTCCTTAGTAGCGACGGTTCTGCGCGCGGCGGGTCTGGACCCGACCGTCATCATTGGAGGAAAGCTCAACGCACTCGGCTCGGGCGCCGCCATGGGTGCGGGAGACCTGCTGGTGGCAGAGGCCGACGAATCGGACGGCTCTTTCCACCATCTCATTCCCTCGGTTGCGGTGATCACGAACATCGACCCGGAGCACCTCGACCACTACGGAAGCCTCGACGCAGTAAAGGAAGCGTTCGTGGATTTCGCGAATCGCGTTCCGTTCTACGGACTCGTCATCGCCTGCCTCGATCATCCCAACGTGCAGGACGTCTTACCCAGGCTCGACAAGCGCATTGTGACGTACGGGTTCTCGGCGCAGGCGGACTATCGAGCGCGCAACCCGGTGTTCTCGGGCCTGTCTGTGGGTTTCGACGTCGAGCATCACGGCAAAAGCTTGGGTCAGTTCGAGGTTCGCATGCCAGGTGTTCACAATGTGCTGAATGCGCTTGCGACGATCGCCGTCGCCGACGAGCTTAGGGTCGACCACGATCAGGTTCGCTCGGCGTTGCGGAGCTTCGAAGGTGTGCAGAGGCGATTCTCGATCGTTGGGGAAGAGGCCGGCGTCACGGTGGTCGACGACTACGGACACCACCCGGCCGAGGTTGAAGTCACCCTCGAGGCTGCACAAAAGGCCTATGGCGAGCGCATCGTCGTCGCCTTTCAGCCGCATCGGTATACCAGGACGCGGGACCTGTTTGACGAGCTGACCAGAGCCTTCAACCGGGCCGATGTCCTATTCTTGACCGAGGTCTACGCCGCGGGCGAAAAACCAATTGAAGGGGCCGATGCGCGTCGACTGGCCGAAGCGATTCGCGCGCACGGGCATCGGGACGTGACGTTGGTGGAAGACCGGAAGGATTTGGCCGAAGCGATTGGCGCGCGAGTTCGCCCAGGCGATGTCGTGATCACGCTCGGCGCCGGAGACATCACGCGCACCGGTGAGGAGCTCATCGAGGTGCTCCGCCGATGAACCGCCGGCGTGCCCCATCGGCAGTTGGGAAGAAGCCGGCGCGGAAGAAGCCAATCCAGAAGAAGCCGGCCGAGAAGAAAAAGCCGGCGAAGCAGCCTGCTCGCAAGAACGTTGCAGCCAGGACGGCTGCTTCGAGGAAGTCCACTCGGAAGCCCGCCCGCACGAAGGTGGCGAGGAAGGCGGCTCCCACCGACCGAGCCAACAATCGACGAAGACCTGCCCCGAAAAGGCCCCGCCGCACCGAACCCAGGAGGAGCTGGCGTGAGCGGGCGGTAGCCGCTCGGGAGAACCTGGTCGGTTGGTTCATTCGATGGCGGGGCTCGATTCGTCGCGTAGGGCAGGTTGCGCTGTTAGGAATCGCTCTGGCCGCCCTGGCTTGGCTCGGAGACCGCGCCGTCGTGTATGCCCACAGCGCCGATGCGTTCGCAATTCGGGAGATCATCATCGAGGGCAACCAGCAACTCGAGGACATCGATGTGCGTCGGGCCGCCCGCCTTCGCATTGGTTCGAACATTTTCGAGGTTTCAAGCGAAGGTACCCGAAATTACTTGCTGCAACATCCGTGGATCGAAGAGGCAACCGTGGTGCGGAAGCTTCCGGGCCGTGTTCGAATCGAGGTCGTCGAGCGCAAACCGGTCGCCCTGGTCGCCCTGGATCAGCTGTACCTGGTGAGCGATGAAGGCGCGGTCTTCAAGCGCCTCGGCGTCGACGATCCCGTTGATTTGCCTGTGATCACGGGCATCGCGTCTGAGCGCTTCTATGATGACTTCGACTACCGCACCGCAATTCTTCTGCGGTCCATGGCCCTCCTGCAAGACTACGAGGGTGCCGGCCTCGCAAAGCGCGAACCGGTTTCGGAAATTCATTTCGAAGGCGCCAACGGCATCGAGCTGTTCGTCGGCGACGACGGAATGAACGTGCGCCTCGGCAACGGCCAACACCGCCAAAAGCTCCGCCGCTTCCGGCAAGTCCTCGAACGGCTTGTCCGAGAGAAAACGCGACCTTCCTACGTATACCTCGACAACGTCCGAAGTCCTGAACGCGTAACCGTCCGCCTCCCATGACCGAAAAGGGGACAGTCCCCTTTTTCAAAGGGTTAATTCGCGGCCGACAAAAAACGCATTTCAGCCCTTTTTTTTCTGCACAAAAGTTGTCTCGCCAAATCCCGTTTCGGTATGGGTCAGAGAGAGGCGAGGGATGGCGGAAAACGAGATCATTGCAGGGTTGGATCTGGGGACGACGAAGGTCTGTGCCATCGTGGCGGAGCAGTCCGAAGAAGGCCTAGACATCATCGGGATAGGCTCCGTTCCTTCAAAGGGTTTGAAGAAGGGCGTCGTCGTCAACATCGAGTCGACCGTCCAGGCGATTCGCGCCGCGGTCGAGCAAGCCGAGACGATGGCCGGCGTCGAGATCAACGCGGTCTACGCCGGCATCGCAGGCAGCCATGTGCGGGGCATGAACCAAGACGGGGTCGCTGCCATCGCCAACCGCGAGGTCGCGATCGAAGACGTCACCCGTGTGCTCGAGCAGGCCAAGGCCGTGCCTCTGCCCGGTGACCGCCAAGTGATTCACGTGCTCCCGCAGGAGTACATCGTCGACGACCAGGACGGCATCAAGGAGCCGATTGGTATGGCCGGAGTCCGCCTCGAAGCGCGCGTGCACATGGTGACCGCCGCATCGACGAGCGTCGCTAACGTCACGAAGTGCGCCGAGCGCTGCGGGCTCTTCGTCGAAGAGGTCGTACTGCAGCCGCTCGCGAGCGCACATGCCGTCCTGAGCGGCGACGAGCGAGAGATAGGCGGAGTCCTGATCGACATCGGTGGTGGCACCTCAGACATCATCATCTACGTCGACGGCGCGGTCGTGCATACGAGCTCGATTCCCATCGGGGGAATCAACCTCACGAACGACATTGCCACGGGTCTTCGTACCCCGATGGCCGAAGCCGAGCGCATCAAGATCAAATACGGATGCGCCGCATCGCGAATGGTCGACGACGACGAGACCATCGAGGTCCCGTCGGTCGGGGGTAGGCCTTCGCGCTCACTGCCCCGCAGGGTGCTCTGCGACATCATCGAGCCCCGGGTGGAAGAGATCTTCGCCGCGTGTCGTCACGTCATTGCCGAGACCGGCTACATGGACATGTTGGCCTCTGGAGCGATCGTCACAGGTGGGACGACGCTCTTGGATGGATTGCCAGAGCTTGCCGAGGAAGTGCTCGGCCTGCCGGTGCGTCGTGGGACACCCACGGGTATTGGTGGATTAATCGACGTCGTGAAGAGCCCGTCCTACGCAACCGGCGTTGGGCTGGTGAAGCACGGAGCAGAGCAACTAGCGGGAACGTCCGCGCCCGAGCGTACAGTCGAAGTGACCGCGAGTCGTGGACTCAGTCGCAAGATTGGCGCGTGGTTTAGGGAAGTTTTTTAGGAGGAATCGATGGCTATCTCGATCGAGTTCGCGGACGACGCAGAGCTTCATGCACGTATCAAAGTCGTTGGCGTCGGTGGCAGCGGCGGCAATGCGCTCAACACGATGATTCAAGGCGGGCTCGACGGCGTCGAGTTCATTGCGGCCAACACCGACGCGCAAGCGTTGGACCGCAGTCTTGCTCCGGTGAAGATCCAACTCGGTCCGCAGCTCACGCGCGGTCTCGGGGCCGGTGGCAATCCGGACGTCGGTCGCAAGGCGGCGCTCGAAGACGTGCAACGTCTGTCCGAAGCACTGGAGGGCGCGGACATGGTATTCGTCACCGCCGGAATGGGCGGCGGCACGGGTACGGGCGCGGCGCCGATCATTTCCCAGGTGGCGCAGGATCAGGGTGCGTTGACGGTTGGCGTCGTCACCAAGCCTTTCCTCTTCGAAGGACGCAAGCGCTCCAAGAACGCGGAGCGTGGTGTTCAGGAGTTGATCGACACGATCGACAGCATCATCACGATTCCAAATCAGCGCCTCTTCGCGCTCGGTGACGACGACATCACGATGCTCGATGCCTTCGCGCGCGCAGATGACGTGCTGCTCCAAGCGGTTCAGGGCATCAGCGACCTCATCATCAACGCAGGCATGATCAACGTCGACTTCGCCGACGTGAAGACCATCATGGTGAACAACGGACGGGCGCTGATGGGAACGGGTATCGCCAAGGGCGACCGACGCGCACTCGAGGCGGCCGAGATGGCGGTAAACTCACCACTCCTCGACGAGGTCTCGGTGCAGGGCGCAACGGGCATCCTCATCAACTTCACAGCCGGCCCGGATATCAAGCTCCGCGAAATCAACGAAGCGGCCGGCCTGGTTCAGCAGGCAGCGCACGAGGACGCGGAAATCATCTTCGGCGTCGTCACCGATCCCGAGCTGTCAGACACGGTGAAGGTGACGGTCATCGCCACCGGGTTTGAGAAGATGGCGCATGCGCCGATTCCGCTCGGTCTTCACCACGCGATGTCGAGCCATCAGAGCTCCAACGGCGCTTCCGCCAGTAGGGCTACGCGAGGCGCACCGGTACGGGCCGAAGATTTCTCCTCGACGCTCGAGGGGGTGCCCGCTGCGGTCCCGCAGAGCGCTGGGACAAGGGCCTTTGGGGCAAGCGCGCTTCACGATGAGGCCGTCCTCGACATTCCCGCGTACCTACGTCGCGGCACACGCGGTGCAGAGTAAGCTAAGAGTTATTTCATACACTTAGCTTCAAGCCCGGCACTGCCCGGGCTTTTGACTTTGGGGCCTGGGAGAGGCGTGGGCAGGGCGTTACGGCCCGGGCACGTAAATGTTACGAAAAATGAGCAGGAATCACTTTGCAGTCCGGGGCAAACCGGGTAGTTTCCCTTCCTACGGGGTCAGAGATTCTCTTCGAATTTCACCCATCCAGCTTAAAATTTGGCATACTTTGAGGACGGGTTGATGGAGAGGAAGAGTGTTCAGTTGAGTGAGAGTGTGCGTCGCAGGTGCCCCTGCTTCGGCGTTCTTTGCTTTCTGTGCGCATTCGTCACGTCCTTGTTTGGTGCCGAGAGCGCTTCGGCAGACACCCCGCTCCCCGCGATCAAGACGATGCCCCTCGCTGCGCCCGCCTCGGTGCTGGGCATGACAAACCCGTACCTCGTGGCTGCCGCGATGAAGACACCGGAGGTCCGAGGGTTCACCCTCTCGCAAGACATCCGCGATCTCGCCGCGCAGGTCGAGAGGCTTGCACGCTACGGCGTTGACCTGAATCAACGCAAGATGTCCCACGCTGAGAAGCTTCAGCTTCGCGTGGACACTCGAGTCCGAGGCGTCGGCGGGGTCCTCCAACTCCGTTACCGACACTAGCCGCTACAGCTCTGCTAGTTTGCGCGCCATGTCGGAGAAGCCCTTCCGTGTGTTGCCGGAGCTGACCGAGACAACCCGCCACTTTTGGGAGGGTGGGCGAGAGGGCGAGCTGCGTTTCCCCCGCTGCCAGGAGTGCAGCACCTGGGTCCATCCACCTACGCCGATCTGTCCAGCGTGTCTGGGCAAGGACCTGGTAGTCGAAGCTGTCTCAGGAGCGGCCACAGTGCTGACCTTTACGCTGAACCACCAGCAGTGGGTACCCTCGTCAGACCATCCGTATGCCATTGCGATCGTCGAGCTCGACGAGCAGGAGGGGCTGCGCTTGACGACCAACGTGGTGAACTGCGCCGCGGAGGACGTACGTATCGGGATGCGAGTGCAGGTCGTGTTCGACCAGTACGAAGACGTTTGGATCCCGCTCTTCCAACCGGTGGAGGGCTCGTGACAGACGTGCTCGAACGCAAGGCCTGCCTGACGGGGGTGGGTCAGTCGCAGGTTGGCAGGCGCTTAATGCGCGATCCACTCGAACTGACACTCGACGCGTGCATTGCAGCGATCGAGGACGCGGGTCTCACACGAGACGACATCGATGGCCTTTCGACCTACCCAGGTGGCGTCGACTTGTCCCCGGGCTTCAGCGGCGCCGGCATCATCCAAGTGCAGGACGCGTTGAGGCTCGAGCTGAACTGGTTCACGGGCGGGGTCGAGATGCCTGGCCAACTCGGCTCCGTGATCAATGCCTGCATGGCGGTGGCCACGGGACTGGCCCGCCACGTGCTGTGCTTTCGGTCGATCTGGGAGTCCACGGCACAAGGCACGGGCGGTCGGGGCGGCTTCGGCATCGGCAATGGTCGCGACGGCGGCCCAGCGCGTGTCGGCGAAGAAATGCAGTGGACGATTCCCTTCCGTGCCTATTCGCCTGCCAACTGGATCGGCCTGTTCGCCCAGCGTCACTTCCATGAGTTTGGCACGACGCGCGAACAGATGGCGCAGATCCCGCTCAACGCCCGCAAGAACGCACAGCTGAATCCGAAAGCGATCTATCGCGACCCGCTGACGATGGACGACTATCTCGCCTCGCGGCTGATCTCGACGCCGTTCTGTCTCTACGACTGCGACGTGCCCGTCGACGGCGCGACCGCGGTGATCGTGTCGCACGTGGATGCGGCCAAGGACTGCCGCAAACCAAGACTACAGGTAGAAGCTGTCGGCTCCGCGCTGCGAGGACGCCCGTCCTGGTACTTGTTCGACGACCTCACCACGATGGCCATGCGCGATGCAGGGAAGATGCTCTGGGAGCGAACAGACTTGACGCCGGCCGACGTCGACGTAGCCGAGCTCTATGACGGCTTCAGCTTCCTGACCATGGCGTGGCTC
>JBGUEF010000165.1:0-7448 GCA_041821485.1 Deltaproteobacteria bacterium | reverse complement strand
GATCCCTTCGATTGCCGCGCGACCCACATTCCCGGTCGCCCACTGAACTACACGCAGTGCCATCTGCCGAGCTTACCAGAATAACGAGCCGCGTTTGCGGGGTTGCTCGACGCAAGTCATGGGTGATCGGGAAGCCCCGTTGGGGTATTCTCCGGGGTCCGATGCGCAGCAGGAACATTCCGACCGCCGTAGCCCTCCTTGCGATCGCGCTGATTGCGTCCGCCTGTGACAAGAACAGGACCGGCCGAGGCCCCGAGATCGGCGGTGCCGACCGGGGGTGCTACGTCTATACGACCAAAGACGATGATTTCAGCTACGTGAGCCAGCAGGCAAAGGTCGAAACCCAGTGGCATGAGGAGTGGACTTCCCGGCACGGCGAGACGCTTCCGGACGCATTGTCGGCGCCCGAGATTTGGCTGCATCCGAAGCTGTCCAAGCGCTACGCGGCAACGATGCACGAGAACAGCTCGGCGACAGACGTAAGCGTGGAGCCGGGCCCCATTCCAGCGAACCCACGCGTGGAGTACTTCCACGTTCTCGAGAAAGGGGCCCGGCTTTCCGGGATGTCGCCGTTTTACACGTTCTTGGACGACCAGACGGTCGTGACGATCTCGTTTGGCCGCGATGCGGCAACTCTCCTCGTGATCGACATCTCAGACCAGGCGCGAGTGCTGGACCACGTCGCGATCCCTGGGCGCGGGAGCACGGCGCTCGAGCTGGTCAGCAAGAGGGCGCGCTTGGAGATCTTCCGAGACACCTCTGGTGGTGCGTACTCGTACCTCGACTCACGCGGCAATGTCTACGTGCCGGGCGCGGACGACACCTTGATTGGAATTCCCATCCGCAACCGCAAGATTGATCGCGAGCGGATGATTCTCGTCGACCTCGCACCGGAGGTCGCCCAGGGGACTTGGGTCAGTGACACGATGGATCGGAAGGACAATGTGTTGACGGCGCTCATGCCCGACGCCCAGGGGAAGGTCTGGTTCACATCGAAGTACGGGATTATCGGCGTCATCGACGTGGACTACTCGGGGAACTGCCCACGGGTCTATACCACCGCCGTCTCCTACTTTGCATTGCGCCAAAAGCTCGAGCAGCACCTCGGCGAGCACGTGGTTGGGCACGCCGAGGTCATGACTCGTGTCTCTGATGCGCTCCGCAAAGGCGCAGCGGGGTTCCACGGACACCGCCCGCTGGCGACGTTCTTGTTCCTCGGCCCAACCGGGGTCGGCAAGACCGAAACCGCCAGGGCCTTGAACGAGGTCTTCTTCATGGGGTGCCCGATGACTCGCATCGACATGAGCGAGCTCAGCGAGTCGCATGCCGTGGCCAAGCTGGTTGGCGCTCCTCCGGGATACATCGGCCACGACACCGGCGGACTGCTCACCGAATCGATTCGTCATCGACCCTACCAACTCGTCCTGCTCGACGAGATCGAAAAAGCCCACATGGACGTGCTTCAGTCGCTCTTGCCGCTTCTCGAAGACGGCCGCCTGACGGACGGGAAGGGCCGGACCGTCGATTGCACGCATACGATCGTGGTCATGACCTCGAACCTCGGCGCGCAGCAGTCCGGTCGCACTCAGAGCTCCATAGGTTTCCAGGGCGGGTCGGCCGGATCGGACCCTGGATTCTCCGCCGCCTTGGCTGCAGCGCGGCGCGCTCTGCCGCCCGAGCTATGGAACCGGATCGACGAACCACTGTTCTTCGGCCCCCTCAGCCGCGACGAGGTCAGCGAGATCGCGCGTCGCATGGTCGCGGGTGTGGTCCGGCAACTCCGCGAGCGACAGGGTGTGGAGCTCAGCGTCGATGCCACGGCGATCGATTCGCTGGTTGCGCTCGGGGGGTACGATGCCGAGCTCGGTGCGCGGCCGATGCGTCGCGCGATCGGGCGTATGCTCGAGGCGCCGTTGGCAGCCGCGATCCTCGGCAGTGACTTCGAGCGAGGGGATCGTATCCTTGCGGTGGGTGACTCCGAAGGCATTTGCTTCAAGCCGCTCGAAGGCTCGGTCGAAGCGGCGGAGTGACGCCGCCCTCAGGCCTTTGTCGTGCGAAGGATCTTCGATGCCTGGGCTCGGGACAGACCCGAGGCCTGCGCGCACTTCACGATGATCGGAACGACCGCGTCGTAGGCGGAAAGCGCATCGCGACTGACTCGCCGGAGTGCCTTTCGGTGGTCCACGACGGCTTCTGTCTCGCCTCGCGCGATAGGCCCGGTGAGGGCGCCGGGGACTCCGAGACTCTCGACATTCTCGCCTACGCTCTGCAGCAGGGCGCCGATTGCGCGCTCGGCGGCGCGCTTGTCGAACCCGAGGCCTTCGAGCACGCCGACTGACACGAACGCCAAGGCGGCAGCGCCGTTCGCGGCTAGGGCGGCCGCGGCGTGGTATCGCGCGTCGCCGGTCTGGGCGACGACGACGCGCGCGCCGCATGCTCGGGCGATGCGGCGTCCCGTGGCGATTGCGCGCCGGGACCCACTCAAGGTGAAGGTCGTGCCCCGAAGGCTCGGGCCGTTGCGGGTGCTCGGAAATGAAACGAGGGGGTGCATGATCCCCACGGCGGCGCCCCGGCTCTCACACGCTCTAAGCTCGTCGACTCCTCTGGCCCCCGCGCAATGGAGCACGGTCGCATCCGGTCGCAGGTCCGGTGCGAGCCTCTCGGCGACCAGTTCGATCGCGTCGTCCGGGACCGCGAGCACCACCGCCTCTGCGCGCTGCACGCTCGGACGCTTCCAGCTGCGGCCTACCGCCAGCACGCTGTGTTGCCCGCTCGCCTCCAGCGCTCGCCGCAGCGCCTTTCCGACACGGCCTCGTCCAATGAGGAGGATGTTCATCCGTCGCCCTGGTAGAGCCCGTGCGATCGGATGTGTTCGATGACCGCCGTCGGCACGAGACCGGTGATGTCACCGGCGTTGGCGAGTCCCGAGCGGATGTCGGTCGAGTTGATGTTAGGTATCGAGATCGGGCAACCCTCAGGAACCGGGGAGCCTTGGCGACCGACTACCAGGGGTGGTGCGATCTTCACGACCTCGTCCCACTGATGCCAGCGATCGGTCGTCGGCAGGACGTCGGCGCCGATGAGCAGGCGAAAAACCGTGTCTGGATGCTCGCTCTCGAGTGCGTCGAGCGTATGGAGAGTCCTGCTGATGCCGCCGAGACGCCGCTCGATGTCGGAGACTTCGACTTCCCGGAAGACGGCGAACGCCAGCTCGCACATCCGCATGCGTTGGTCGAACGTGGCGCCGTGCTCCTTGTCGAACGCATGCTTCCAGGTCGGGATGATCCATACGGCGTCGACGTCGACCGCAGAGAGAGTCCAGGCGACGGACAGGACGTGCCCGAGATGCGGCGGATCGAAGCTGCCCCCATAAATCGCAACCCGGCGCGTCGTCACGGCGCCACCATGACCTTGGCGCCACGGCCCTGGATCGGCTCGCTCCACGAGACCTCGCCGGTGAGGTCGATCGCTTTCAACACGACGCCACCAGCTTCGGAGCGGTCATCGAGGAGGCCGACGTGCCCTAGGTCTAGAGGACCAGGGCTGAAGAAGCAGCGGTGCCCAAAGCGCTTGAACATCAGCGCCTTTGCATCCCCGTAGACGACGACGTTGGAGTTGATCACGTCCTCCTCACCGATCGTCGACTTGTTTCGAACGATGAGGACGATGCGGTCGTCGAGCATTTCCATCGCGCGTCTTGGCGATGGCGGCGCCACCCGCAACTTGCCGAGGTAGCGTGCCCCTCGGAGCTTGCGCAGGACGTCCTCGATGTCGTCCACGGAGCCTATGGCCGCCACTTCGGCGACTCGCTGCTCGATTGTTTGGCCGCTGTCCTCGGACTCGTGCGCAGCGACGAACTCGCGAAGGGCATCGTCTTCCCCGAGGTAGATGACCGTGTCGACCTCGAAGTCGCAGATGAGAAGCTTGGCGGCCTGCTCGAGAGTGGCCGCGTCCGTTTCGGCAGGACCGATGATACCCAATCGCATCGTTCTATGGATCTACACCAGCTTGGGTTCGAGCTTCAAAATGTGCGTCGCTGATCGCAAAGCGAATCGCTGCCCATGCTTCCGGGGTCTCCCGGATTGCGCTCAGCCGGCTGGCGTCGTTCGGGGGCACGGCGTGGGCGGAGATCTTGAGCAGCGCGTTGACGGCAGAGGGGACATCCCCGGTTAGGGTAAGGGCTATGCGGTCCCCGAGCTCGGAGATGGCAAAGGGAACGGCTCGCGTCGAGAATGCAGAATTGCCCCGCAATTCCAGGACGAGGCTCTCCACCTCATCGCGCCACCGGCGCGGCACGCCCTTGAGTAGCTTCTTGCGGAGCTCCTGCATCTGCCGGGGCGTGGGCTGCTGCGCATGGCCGGCCTCGTGACCTTGAAGCAGGGCGAGCAGCGCGACGTCGAGGTCCTCCGGCCGTGCACGCAGCGCCGGCGCAAGATGGTTGCTCGCTACCTTCAGCGCGCGGGCGAACAGGAACACCCGTTCCCTTGGGGTGGTCAACTCGTGCAGATTACCCCCGATGACGATGGTAGGCGGGTCGCCATCGATCGGCATGCATGCAGTGGGGGCGACGTAGGTCACCTTCAAGCGGGGCTCGCTGATCCCGAGGGCTTCAGCAACCGCGCCTGCTTCCTCCACGAGGCCCCGGTGCGGGCCTGAGGGTCGGCGCAGACGCCATGCGCCGGCGTCGAACGGCAACACCTTGTCGAAGGAATGCTCGCACAACGAGAAGAGGCGCCGAACCGTCTGTGGGAGGCCGCGTGGGGCAACGATGCTGTCGACGACGCTCGACAAGGGCATCTTGGGTTCGCCGAGGGCCTCATCCCGGGTGGCGACGTCGCCTTCGAATAGCGATGCCGGATGACCAATGGCGATCGCCGCGCTGGCTGCACAGGAAGCGGGGCCAGGCCCATGTCGCCGCTCGAGCACGCGCACCAAAGTCGTCCACAGGCCTTCGCTTTCCGGGTTCGCATCGATGGCTATCCGCAGGTCGCTGACGGCGCGGTTCAAATGCATCGCTTCGGCGGGGGTGGCGCCCTGGCGTTGGTAGTAGTCGGCGACCGCGAGGATTACGTCGGGCTCGGTCGGCTGCTCGGCACGCAAATTCTCGAGCATGAGCTCGGCCTGCCGGGCTTGGCCCGCGGCTTCGACGGCGCTCGCCAGCCGAATGCGATAGTCGCGCTCCTGCGCTTCGCCGTCCGCTCGCCGAGCGAGCTCTTCGAGGAGTCGCGCGGCTTCGACGGCCTTGCCCTGGCGGCTCAGAACGGATGCCAGAAGGTCCGCCGTCTCGATGTGCGTGGGCGCAAGCTTGGCCACACGTCGCAGCGAGGCTTCGGCCCGTGGGAGGTCTTGCAGGTGCACGTCGTAGGTCTCCGCGAGCTGGGAGAATGCCCAAATCTGCTCGTCCGTGCTGCGATTCAAACGCGCGATGCGAATCAAGGCTTCTGCCGCGCCCTGCCAGTTTTCCGCGGCACGGTGCGTGTCCACGAGCTCCTGGAGCGCAGTGAAGTGATGAGGATCGAGCTCCAGACATTCCTGCAACGCGTCGATGACACCTTCCATGTCGCCGCGCTCACGGCGCTGGCGAGCCTTTTCGAGCAGGAGCCCCACGAGGGTTGGAGTGTCGGCGCCTGCGTCGATGCGCGCATCGGTGAGGGCAGCGAGCGAATCGAGCTGACCCTGGCCTTGGTAGAGGGCGGCGAGGCGGCGGAACACATCGAGGTAGCGAAGGTCGCAGTTCGCTGCAGCGACCCAGGCCTCGATCGCGCGGCCCTGATCACCGAGCTCCTCTTCGAAGATACACGCAGCCTCCCGCCACAGCGAGGCGGCACGATGGCTGTCCTTGGCCAGCGCAGCAGCGTCCTGATAAGTGTTTGCGGCGTCCTCCCAGCGCTTCGCGGCGTGAAGCAGCCGAGCTTCGCCTTCGCGTGCGAGAGGATGACTCTGGGCGGAGTCCAAGACTTCGAGCGCTTGCTCCGGATCCCCCAATTGCTGGAGTACGCGGGCGGCGTCGAGTGCGAGCGCGCCGCGCTCGAGGTCTTGGTCGACGGAAGTTGCGAGCGCCGTGATGGCCTGGAGACTGAGGAGAGATTCGCCTTTGGCGTACGCAGCGCCGAGCACTTGCCTCGCCAAGCTGGGGTCGGCTTCTAGCGCATCGTCGATACCGCGCAGAAGTCGGTCGATGTCGGTCTGCAGGATGTCCGTATCGGTCTTGAGCAGCTCGAGACTCAGCCGGTGCCTCGCGAGGCGGTCCGCAGAGTCGGGCGGGAGTGCCGCCAACAGCCGGCGGGCGCTCGAACGGATGCGCTCGGGGTCGTCCTCTCGCAGCGCATCCCATTCGAGAGCACGGGCCGTTGGGATGTGCTCGGGGCGCAGCTCGGCGATCGACTGCAGCGACAAGCGCGCACTCTGCATGTCGCGTCGAGCGAGGCGGTCGACTTCGGTCATTGCGGCAAAAGCGCCGAGCTGCTCTTCGTCGTCGGTGGCTTCGCGGGCGCGGTGCATTGCCGAGTCGGCCAAGCGTGCGAACTCGGAAGCTTGTAGCTCCGCGTCCTTTCGTTGCACTCGAATCGCTTCGTCGTGCGGGTGCGCTTCAGACGCCTCTCGGAGCACCTTTGCGGCTCGTCTCGGAAGACCCGCCGCACGATACGAAGCGGCGGCGCGTTCGAGGTACGAAAGCGAGTCGAGCTGGCGCGCGGCGGCGACCATCATGAGGTCGCCAGCAGCCTCGGTGGCGCCGCCGGCTGCCTCGAAAAGATGCTCGATGAGGAGAGGATCGGGCTCGTTCGGATTCAACGCGGCCTCGGCACGTGCCAAGCGTTCGCCGCGCTCGCCGACGGACGGTGTCCACATGGACGCGCGCAGTGTGCAGGAAAGCGACCCCGCCGGATCGAGGGTAGCCTGGGTTGCGGCGCTAGCTGCCCGCGCTTCGGGCGAGCCGGGGCTGTCTTCGAGCGCCCAGAGCGCGGGCCAGTAGCCTGCCTCCTGAGCCAAAGCGTCCTCGCACGCGCTCATCGCCGCTTCCGTGCCTGGCGGCGCCAGCCGTGCGGCCATCGTGAAGGCAAACGCGCTGCGGGCGCCAGTCGTCGCTCGGCCTTCTTCCGCCCATCGCCGCGCGCAACGCCCGATGTCATCGTCGGCAAAAAGGAGCGCTCTGCCGATCATCGGATTGCCCGGAACGCGTTCGTCCGCGCGCAGCAAGGCTGCCGGGCGGTCGGTCACACCGGCGTCGCCGGCGATCGCGGCCACGGCAAGGGCTGCCCCTGCGGCGAGCTCGTACGGCGCTTCCTCGAGCTCGCGTTCGAGCGCTGCGACGAAAGCCGCACCATCACCACGGCGCGCGGCATCGTCTGCGTGGACCATGTTCGACGATGCGCTTGCCGCCTCGTCGGACATCGTTTCGAGCAACTGCCGGACCTCGCTTCCTTCTTCGGTGTCTGCGGCGACCAGGC
>JBGUEF010000164.1:0-7457 GCA_041821485.1 Deltaproteobacteria bacterium | reverse complement strand
CTAGCCTTTCCAAGAGTTGCCGCGGGCCATCCCCACGGTTCCCACCTCCGACGCCCCAAAACCTTACAAACCCCTTAACCCTCGAAAAAAGGGGACAGTCCCCTTTTTGAAAGGGTTAAAGAGATGGAGAATTAACCCCTGGAAAAAGGGGACTGTCCCCTTTTTAGAGGAGGAGGGCTTGGGGTTTGCGGGCTTGGGCTAGGACGGGGAGGACTCGTGGGTCTTGTTCTAGGGCGGTCCAGAGGGATTGGGCGCGGGCGCGGTATTCGTCCTGGGTGAGGCGGCCTCTGAGGAGCTCGGTGCGGAGGAAGACAAAGGTAGTTTGGACGACGTCGTGGAGGCAGTAGTCGCGGATCTCGGTGTAGCGGCCGTGCGCGAACATGCTTTCTACCTGCGAGCCATCGACGTCCATTTTGCCCGGCATTCCCACCAGCTGTGCAAGCGCGGTGAGGCTTGGCATTCGGCTGGCGCCGTAGTCGGTCAGCACGTCGGCTAGGTCCATGTGGCCCTCGTCGCTGAACCGGTAGCGATAGTCGGGGCCGCCGCTGCGTCCTGCGTAGTACGCGGGAAACTGCACGCCGTGTTTGAGCATGCGATTGGCAAGCACCGGCAGATCAAACCGCCGCCCGTTGAAGGTGACCATCGTCGGATGCCGCTCGCCTATGAAGTCGGCGAACTCTTTCAAGACCTTCGACTCGTCAGGCGGTGCGTCTTCCTCGCCTCCGAAGGCGCCGAGCTTGAGGAGCTCGTGGTCGCCATCGAGCCAGAGCACGCCGAGCGCGACCACTTGGTGAAATGGTGCCGGTGGAAAGCCATCGACTGCCGCGTCCCAAACCAGGTCGGGATCGGGAACGGTTTCGATGTCGAGGACGAGAAAGGAGCGAGCCACGGGCTGAAACTAGCCGAAAAGCTCGGAAAGATCCCGGCGTTAAGACTCGCGTAAGGTTCGAGTCCTTTACTTCATGAGGAGGCGGGACCTCCGGAAAGGAATCCTCATGAAGTTCATCAATAAACAAACCATCCTCGCTGCCCTCGTAGGGGGCATTGCGGCGCTCGCGCTCACGACGGGCGGGGTCGCCCTCGCCTACGGCGGGCATGGAGGCCCTCACGGCAAAGGAGGGCACTGGTCCCCTGAGAAAATGGAAGAGCACCTCACCGAGATGACCCAACGGCTCGACCTCAACGCGGAGCAGGAAGCCCACATCCGCGCGATCATGGATCAGGCCGTGTCGCAGGGTCAGGAAATCAAGGAGATGCCCCGGGGCAAGGAAAAGTTCGTCGCCATGAGAGACGTTCGTTTCGCGACCGAGGATCAAATCTATGCCAACCTGACTTGCGCGCAGCGCGAGGAGCTTCGATTGCTGAAGCGAGAACACAAAGTCGAACGAATGGAAGAGCGCTTCGAGCGCCGCCACAGCGAAGACACGAAGTAACTGGAGCGCCCGGTGTCCAATCGAATCCTGCTCGTGGAAGATGACCTCGCCCTTGGCCAGCAAGTGGTGGATACCCTTTCGCAAGCGGGATTCGATCCGCACTGGGTCCAGGACGGCGATGCGGCGCGCGGCCTCAACCCCGACGACTACCGCGTCATCGTCCTGGACCTGATGCTTCCGGGCACATACGGCATGGACTTGCTCAAGCGTTATCGCACGAAGTCGGAGGTGCCGGTGTTGATCCTCAGCGCACGCGACGACACCGCGGACAAGATTCGCGGGCTGAAGCTCGGCGCCGATGACTACGTGACCAAACCATTCTTTCCCGAAGAGCTGGTCGCCCGCATCCAAGCGTGCGTGCGCCGCCCCAACCTCGTGGGCACCAAGCGCATCGTCGTCGGGGCGATTCAAATCGACCTCGAGCGCCGTGAAGTCACTACATCCGACGGCACATTGTCGCTAACGCCGGTGGAGTTCGAAATCCTCGCATTGCTAGCTCGCAGGAAGGGCTCCGCCGTCACCCGGGACGCGCTGGTCGACGCTGCGCTCGATACGGCACACGACCGCAGCCGGCGCACGCTCGATGTCCACATCTCGAGGCTCCGCGGCAAGCTCCGCAGCGACGCCGCACAGCTCGAAACCGTTTGGGGCATCGGCTACCGCCTCTCGGAAGGCTCATGAAGCTTCGCGCGCGATTGGCGCTGACGCTCGGGCTGGCGACGATCTCTCTGCTGGTGCTGCTGGGCTGGGCTCAATCCCGCTGGCAGTCACAACTGAGGGTCGACGCGCTGGCCGAAGCGGCTGTGCATCGAATGGAATCCGGCGGACGCGAGCGTTGCGAGGCCAACCCGGAACGCTGGCCGGGTCCGCAAGGGGACCGGGGGGCTCGCCGGCATCCGGGCCCATCTCGCCATCGGTTCCCGCGCCACCGAGTGTTCGCGTACGACGCCGACTTCCAGAGCCGCAATCCCGACAATCCGGTCTTTCCTCCCGAGCTCGCGCAGCAGCTGGCGGCCGGACGGGACATCGCGTCCCACCGCGCTCCAAGTGAGAGGCGCACCCAGGTCGCCGTTCGCATGCCCTGGGGTGAAGGACCGTGCGCGGTGGTGCTGATGCGCGCCAAAGGCCCGCCTCATTGGTTCTCCGGTGCAGTTCTAATGCCGGCATTTCTCGTCGCGCTGGTCGTGATCCTCGTCGCGCTCTTTGCTGCGGGTCCAATCGTTCGCCGGGTGCGCCAGCTCACCGAATCGGTCCGAAAGCTCGGAAGCAACTCTGAAGAGCCTATTCGCGTCGAAGGCCACGACGAGATTGCCGAGCTCGGCACCGCGTTCGAGCAGAGCCGCCAAACGATCCACGCGCAACTCGCTTCACTACGCGAACGCGAGGCCGCGCTCCGCAATTACATCGCCAACACGACCCACGATGTGATGCTTCCGCTGAGCGTGCTGCAAGGTCACCTCGTCTCCCTCCAACAGCGAATCGAAGCCGGCGAAACACTCGACGCGCAGGCGATCGTGCCCAGCATCGAGGAGTCGCAGTACCTTGGCTCGCTACTCCACAACCTCAACGCTGCAGCGCGCCTAGAGGCCAGTGAAGGGCTTGCGCACAAAGACCCGATCGACCTGAACCGGCTCGTCGAACGCGTCGTCGACCGCCATCGACCAATCGCGAAGCGAAAGCAAATCGCCCTCGAGGTTGGCGTGCCAGAGCGCATGATCGAATTTCCGGGCGACCTCACGCTGCTCGAGCAGGCTCTCGGCAACATCGTGCAGAACGCTGTCCGGTACAACGAAGCGGAGGGCCACGTTGCCGTCGTGCTCGACGGGACCCGCAACGCATGGACCCTCAGAGTCATCGACGACGGGCCGGGCATTGCCGAAAGCGATCGCGGTCGGGTGCTGGAGCCGTCTTTCCGAGGGACCGAAGCGCGAACGCGCCATCCGCACGGAATGGGGCTCGGGCTACACATCGCAAGCGACGTCGCGAAGCGGCACGGCCTGCGTCTCACGCTCGGGGATACGGAGGGCGGCGGACTGACCGTGGAGCTGCGATTTGCCCAACGCGATACTTGACCGGAGGGCCTGTCCGTGCGGTGATTGCGGGGCGGAGGGGCGATGTTCAAAGAGATACTGCAAGACCTCGTCGATCGAACCGATGGCGGAGTAGCTGGGCTGCTGATGGCGTCGGACGGGATCGCGATCGATCAATACTCGAGGGGCAACGGCCCGTTCGACATCGAATCGGTGGGCATGGAGTACAGCGTCGTGCTCAAGGGCGTCCAACGCGCCGCAGAGATGCTCGACACCGGCGCCACAAAGGAAGTCTCGGTCCAGACCGAGCGTCTGACGACCGTGGTCCGCATGCTCTCCGATGAGTACTTCGTCGCCCTTGCAGTCGAGCCTGGCGGGAACGTCGGCAAGGCCCGCTATCTGCTGCGAATCAGCGCGCCCAAGCTGATCGAAAACCTCTGACCTCATGACGGTGTCGGCGAAACGCGTCCTGGTGCTCAACGGGCCCAACCTCAACCTGCTGGGCACCCGCGAGCCAGATGTATACGGCGCGACTACCCTCGACGACATCGAGCTCGGTCTCCAGGACTTGGCAAAGGACCTGGGCGCCACGATCGAATGCCGGCAATCCAATCAGGAGGGGCAGCTCATCGACTGGCTCCATGATGCAAGGGACACCTTCGACGGCGTCGTGATCAACCCCGGTGGCCTGACGCATACGTCGGTCTCCTTGCGTGACGGAATCTCCGGCATGGGATTGCCAACAGTCGAGGTGCACATATCAAACACGCAGGCGCGCGAATCGTTTCGGCATCAGTCAGTCACAGCCGCCGTGTGTATTGGTTCCGTGATCGGCTTCGGAAAGAATAGCTACGCGCTTGGACTTCGTGCCCTAATCGACTATTTGAACGCGACCGGTTAAGCCGTCCCCGCCGGGAGACACCATGAAGTTGGACCTCGATCAACTCCGCGATCTCATTCGACTCCTCGACGAGTCCAATCTCACGGAGATTGAAGTCGAGCACGACGATGACCGCATCCGAGTGCGCCGCGATCCCGCCCCGCTCGCCGTCGCGTCGCAGTCGGTAGCGCCGGGAGCCGTCGCAGGCTCCACGCACCCGAGCGGTGCACCAGCCCCAGTGGAAGACGAAGGCAGCTATGTCACTTCGCCCTTCGTCGGCACGTTCTACCGCGCACCCTCCCCCGAAACTGACGCATTCGTCGAGGTCGGGGACTCGATCGCGCCAGGCCAAGTGCTTTGCATCGTCGAGGCCATGAAGCTCATGAACGAAATCGAATCCGAAGTCGCGGGCACCATCGTCGATGTCCTCGTAGAAAACGGAAAGCCGGTCGAGTACGGCGACCAGCTCTTCCGAATCGAAACCACCTGAGCTGTGTTCGAGAAAGTCCTCATTGCCAACCGAGGGGAGATCGCGCTTCGCGTGATTCGTACCTGTCGAGAGCTGGGCCTACGCACCGTCGCAGTGCATAGCGAGATCGACACCGACGCGCTGCACACGCGATTGGCCGACGAAGCGATCTGCATCGGTCCCGCAGACCCGACGCGAAGCTACCTTCACATTCCAGCGATCATCGCCGCCGCCGAGATCACCGGCGCCGATGCGGTGCATCCTGGCTATGGGTTCTTGTCGGAGAATCCAGAGTTCGCGGAGACATGCGCACAGTGCAGCCTCGAGTTCATCGGGCCGCTCCCCGAACAGATGCGAAGGTGGGGCGACAAAGTGAGCGCCCGTGCGCTGGCCAAGTCCCTCGGCCTTCCGACGATCGAGGGGACCGAGCTCGTCGAGGACGTCGACGACGCCATCAGGAAGGCCGAGGCTCTCGGTTTTCCGGTGTTGCTGAAGGCTTCTGGCGGCGGCGGCGGCCGAGGAATGCACGTCTTGGAGTCCAAGGAAGAGCTGCGCGCTATCTTCGAGACGGCACGCTCGGAGTCACGCGCCGCGTTTGGCAACGACGCGCTCTACTTCGAGAAATTCATCGAACGGCCTCGGCACATCGAGTTCCAGATCCTCGGGGACAAACACGGCAACATCCACGTGCTCGGCGAACGAGAGTGCTCGATCCAGCGCCGCCATCAAAAGATCCTCGAAGAAGCCCCGAGCGTGGCTCTGTCCGATGAAATGCGGAACGACATGTCGGCCACCATCCAGCGCGCCATGGGCAAGGCCGGCTACATCTCGGCCGGGACCCTCGAGTTCTTGCTCGACGACCGCGGCGAGCTCACGTTCTTGGAAATGAACCCCCGCATCCAAGTCGAGCACCCAGTCACCGAGCTCGTCATGGGTGTCGACTTGATCGCCGAGCAAATTCGAGTCGCGGACGGCCAGCCTCTGGAGCTGCCCGAGCGTCCTCTCTCCGCGAGAGGTCACGCGATCGAATGCCGCATCAATGCTGAAGACCCAGACACCTTTGCGCCCTCCCCGGGCACCATTACCGAGCTGCACATGGCAGGAGGAACCGGCGTCCGGGTAGACAGCGGCGTGTACGGTGGGGGCCGTGTTCCCCCGAATTATGACCCCTTGATCGCGAAGCTCATCGTACATGCACCGACACGCGCCCAAGCGATCGCGAAGATGCAGCGCGCGCTCAGCGAGACCCTCATCGGGGGCATTCGCACCAACATTCCACTCCATCAGAGGATTCTCGCGCACCCGGCCTTCGCGGAGGGACGGTTCTCCACTCGTTTCCTCGATGAGCTTCAGGCCGAGCGCTTGTTGACCGCCCCCGTCCGGCATTAGTAGACTTGTGTGGGTGCACTGAACGCATGGGGGCATAGCAGGGGCTTTGGCTATCAACAGGAATAAGGTTCTGGACGCGGCTCGGAAGTACCAGTCGCGCGGCCAGTACGACAAGGCGATCGCCCAGTACAAGAAGCTGGTCGATACCGACAAGCGGGACGTTCGTTCCCTGCTGAAGATCGGCGACTTGTACGTACGCAAGGGCGACCGCGGCTCGGCGATCGAGACCTACGAAACCGTCGCAGGTCATTACGCCCAGCAAGGCTTCTTTCTCAAAGCCATCGCGGTCTACAAGCAGATCTTGAAGCTCGACCCTTCACGACTCGACGCGCAGGTGCGACTCGGCGAAATGTACGAGCAACTTCAATTGATCAGCGATGCGATGAGCGTGTTCGAGGATGTTTCGAGCGCCTTCATGCGCGCTGGGGATACCGACCAGGCGTTGGCCATGCTCGGCAAGATGGTCGAGCTCGATCCGGAACACATTCCGGTGCGCATCAAGTACGCCGAAGCGCTGTCCCGCGCGGGGCGAACACAGGAAGCGGCAAACGAGTTCGAACAAGGCGCGTTGCTCCTGAAAGACCAGGGCCGGCTCGATGACTACGTCAAGGTCGCGGAACGCCTCCTGTACCACCGCAGCAATGATGTTCGTGTGGCCAAGGAGCTCGCCGAAACCTACATCTCTCGTCGCGATCCCAAGCGAGCGCTCGCGAAACTGCAAATCTGCTTCAAGGCGGACCCGCGCGACGTCTCGACTCTGTCGTTGCTGGCCGAGGCGTTCCTGATGCTCTCGCAGACCGACAAGGCAGTGAGCGTGTATCGCGAAGTAGCGCGCATCCACCGCGAGGCGCAACGCCCCCAGGAACGGATGAGCGCGCTGCACCGCATCCTGGAGCTCAGCCCGAACGACAAAGAGGCGCAAGCGGCCCTGAACAAGACCGCTTCCGCCTCGGGGCAGCACTACATGCCACCGGGCTCGGTGAGGCAGCCCGCGACACCCGCGGGCTCAGTTTCGAACGTGCAGCTTGGGAATTCGCAGTTGAGTGGGACCGCACAGGTGAGCGGAACCTCGCAGATGAGCTCCCCCTCCCTGAGCAGCGCGTCGGGCCTGAGTGGGGCGTCGGGCATCATGTATGTCGAGGAGGACATCGAGGAGGAGTTTGGGGAGGACTTTGGGGAGGCAAGCACCGTCTCCGGTTCTCTCCCCGCCGCTCCCGAGGTGACCCTCGAAGTCGAGGAGTCGTACGCCTCGGCAC
>JBGUEF010000163.1:0-7460 GCA_041821485.1 Deltaproteobacteria bacterium | reverse complement strand
CTGTACAGAACGGGGACCGTGAAGAGAGTCACCAGCGCGAACACGACCCCACCGACTGACGGCAGGGCCATGGGCACCATCAGGTCTGAGCCACGACCCGGCGAGGTCACGACGGGAAGGAGCGCCAACAAGGTGGTGGCGGTAGTCATCACACAAGGCCTAACGCGGCGTTGACCCGCTTGAATCACGAGCCCGTGCACTTCGCTCACGCTGGTCGGGGATTTGCCGCGGAACAGCTGCATGAGATACGTGGCTACAATGACCCCATTGTCGGTAGCGATGCCAAAGAGCGCGAGGAAGCCCACCCAGACCGCCACGGTCATGCGCGTGTCACCCACGTGAAAAAGATGCCGTAGGTCCACGCCGAAAGGCGAGATGTTCATGAACCACGACTGCCCGTAGGCCCAAATCAGAAGGAAACCGCCGGAAGCCGCAAGCGCAACCCCCGCAAACACCATGAGCGCCGTAGTCGTGCGGCGAAACTGGAGGTACAGCAGCACGAAGATGATCGCCAGAGCAAGAGGCACCAGGACCATCAACCGCTTCGCGCTTCGAATCTGGTTCTCGTAGGTGCCGGCGAATCGGTAGCTCACACCCGCCGGGATGACCAGCTCGCCCGACTCGATGCGCTGCGTTAGGGCGCGCTGTGCCGCATGCACGCTTTCCACCTCGCCTATGCCTTTGGACGGATCAAAAGTCACATAGGCGTTGAGGAACGTGTCTTCCGAACGGATCATTTGCGGCCCGCGCACGTACCGAATGTCGCTCACTTGCTCGAGCGGAATTTGACCGCCATTCGACATGGGCACCAAAACACGTTTGAGCGCTTCGATACTATCGCGTTCTTCTCGCATGTAGCGAACGCGCACCGGATACCGCTCGCGACCTTCGACGGTCCTGGTGAGCATTCGCCCGCCGATCGCAACTTGGATGACGTCCTGCACGTCCGTAATCGCGAGGCCGTGACGAGATATGGCTTCCCGGTCTATGACGATCTCGATGTAAGGCTTGCCTACGATTCGGTCGGCAAGCACGGTCTTGGTTTCGATCTCCGGGACCTGTTTCAAGATCCCCTCCACCTCCAACCCAAACGCTTCCAGTGTTTCGAGATCCGGCCCCTTGATCTTCATGCCAACGGCCGACCGCATGCCAGTCTGCAGCATCACGATGCGGGTCTTGATAGGCATCAGCTTCGGCGAGCCGGTCAGACCTGGATACTCTGCAGCCTTGGTAACTTCGGCCCAGATGTCGTCGGGAGAGCGAATGTGATCGCGCCATTGCCGGAAAGGACGGCCATCGGAGTCAGGGATGAGCTGGGCGTGATCGTCGCGTACGAATTCTCCCTCGTCCTCATCGTAGCGAAACGTCTCGATGTGCCCGGCGTCGTCGAGAACATACTCCGAGTGGTAGTTGACCACCGTCTCGAACATCGAAATCGGGGCTGGGTCGAGGGGGCTTTCGGCGCGCCCGAGCTTACCCACGGCGCGGTCGACCTCCGGGATCGCTGCAACCGCCGCATCGATGCTGCTCATCATCTTCAGCGCCTGCCCAAGCGACGCATGCGGGGTCGTCGTCGGCATCAATAGGAACGAGCCTTCATCGAAGGGTGGCATGAAGTCTTCCTGAAGCCCGGGCGCAAGATTCTCAGCCGCTTGGTAGGGACGGAGATCCTGCACCCAATTGGGCAACCATCCAAAGACCGTCGGCACGCCCAGCCAGGCCGTCGCACCGAGGAGAACGAAGGCCACGTTGCTCGTTAGGAACGCGAGCTTGTGACGAAGACTCCATGCGAGAATCGACTGGTAGAAATGCTGGAACAGCCAGAACATCAGCATCAGGATCGCGACCATGAAAATCACGAAAAAAAGGTTTGCCGTCAGCGATCGGCCGGGGCCCAAGGGCATCCAATAGGACGTAAGGCCTACCGCCACACCAACGACGGCGATCGTGATTGCCGCCAAGCTCGTGCGGGCGCGATATCGCGTCGGCATCCATGGAACGGCGAGCTCGAGACTGCCGACCGCAATCGCCAACAGGCCGGCAACGACGGCGCCCGTCGTCAGCAAGACGATGCCACAGGCGACGATCACCCAGTTGAAAACCATGCTTCCCTGGAACAGCAGGTCCCAGTGTCTTTCGGCGGAATCTTCTTCGCGCTGTTTCGTGGACCGCAAGATGAGATGCGCGAGCGGAGGGAGAAAGATCACCGAAATCAGGAATGCCGCGGTGATCGCGAACGTCTTCGTGTAGGCAAGTGGTGAGAACAGTCTTCCTTCGGCGGCCGTCAAGCCGAAGATAGGCAGGAAACCGACGACCGTCGTCAGGACGGAAGTCATCACGGCGGCAGCTACCTCGCCCGTGGCGCGTGGAACGATCCGAACGCGGTCCTCGTCCGGGGGCGCCTCGTCTAGGCGTTCGGCGATGTTCTCGGTGAACACGATACCCATGTCGACCATGGTGCCAATTGCGATGGCGATGCCCGACAAGGCCATGACGTTGGCATCCACCCCGACGTATTTCATCGCCACGAATGTCCCGAGGACGCTCAGCGGCAGCAGCACGGAAATCAGCAGCGACGTCCTTAGGTGCCGCATGATGAGGAGCACGACGATGATCGTGATCAGCACCTGTTGAATCAGTGCCAACGACAGCGTGTCCAGCGTCTCGTTGATGATCTGAGTGCGGTCGTAGAAAGAAACCACTTTGACTTGTGCCACCGTGCCGTCGTCCATCGTGCGTCGTGGCAACCCAATCGAAATTTCGTCGATTTTCTCACGAAGGCGGTCGATGACTGCGAGTGGGTTCTCGCCGAAGCGAACGACAACGACTCCGCCTACGGCTTCGGCTCCCCCATCATCGAGCGCGCCCCGCCTCCCTGCGGGTCCAAAGTTGACTGTCGCAATGTCGCGAACTCGGATCGGCGTGTGTTCGCGACTCGTGACGACCACGTTCTCGAGATCCGAGCGATTTTGAATGAAGCCGAGACCGCGAATGATGTATTCGGCGTTGTTGATCTCGATCGTGCGCGCACCCGTATCGAGGTTCGCGTTCTTCACGGCCTTGGCGACTTGGCCGATCGTGACCTTGTGTCCGAGCATGGCCTCGGGGTCGACGTCGACCTGGTACTCGCGGACATAACCGCCCACAGAGGCGACCTCCGAAACCCCAGGCACCCCTTGGAGCGCGTAACGAATGTTCCAGTCCTGGATCGATCGCAGCTCCTCGAGGCTGAACGCGGCGGGGACGACGTTCCCGTGCTCGTCCTGCGCCTGCAAGGTGTACCAATACACTTGCCCGAGCGCAGTAGCGTCGGGGCCGAGGGTCGGCGTTGCGTCGTCCGGCAAAGTGCCTGCGGGAAGCGAGGCCAGCTTCTCCAGGACGCGGGACCGAGACCAGTAGAAGTCGATGTCGTCTTCGAAGATGACGTAGATGCTGGAGAACCCAAAGACTGACGCGCTGCGAACGGACCGCACGCCAGGAATGCCGAGAAGCGCAGTCGTCAGCGGATACGTAATCTGGTCTTCGAGATCCCGGGGAGATCGTCCGGGCCAGTCGGTGAATACGATCTGCTGATTCTCGCTGATGTCAGGCAATGCATCGACGGGCACCGGATCCCGAGGAAACCCTCCGAGGTCCCAGTCGAAGGGCGCAACGGAGAGCCCTGCCGCGATCAGAACCCCGAGCAGAATGAAAACGACCAGCTTGTTCTCGACGAAGAAGCGGGAGAACTCCTCCCAGCGTTGTTCGCTCGTGCTTCGTTCGTGTTGGCTCAACTGGTCTGCTCCTTCCCTGGACGGCTAGTGCTGGTGGCCACCTGAGGGGGCGGGAGGCGGTGCATCGGTTTCGACAGAAGCTCCCAGACGTTCGGACGGCAGGACGGTCGCGCGGAACTCGCCGCAGCGCAGCATCGATTGCCCGTAGTAGGGGTTTTGCACTGCCCCGTCTTGCTGGATCCACTCTGCGCCTTTCGAGTCGAAAGCCATTGGGCAAAACGCGAGTCGAAGGGAACTCTCGAGCGGGTTGCCAAAAACGCGCAAGAGCTCGCTCAGCTGCATGCTGATGTGCTCGAAGGCGTTGCGAAGATCTCCTGGGTCAGTGGATGACGCCCCATGACGCGCATGCCCAACGAGCTTCGATGCGACTGGTTGCCACGCCTCGAGAGCCTTGCGGGAACCTTCGGGACTCGCCTCGTTTGCCAGATCGGCTAGCTCACTCAAGCTTTCGCGAGCGGCGTCGAGGTCATCGTCCGCCAGTAGTATCTGGGCCTCGAGGTAGGCCTCCACGATGGGACGTAGGGCTTGTCGAAAAGCGGGGGAGATCGGCGGGGCCGAAGGAGGCGCCGACGATACGTCGTCGGGCATGGTCATCATGCTGCGTCCGCCCCGTAACTGGAGATCGGCGTCCAATACAAAGGCTCCCTGCGTAACAACTTTTTCGCCTTCATTGAGTCCTGCAAGGACGGGGTACACGGGGCCGGTGCGGGGCCCGAGTCGGACGACACGAAGCTCGTAAGTGGGGCGTGACGCTTGTGGGTCCTCGACGAAGACCACCGAACGCCGACCCGTGAACAAGGGGGCGGATTCCGGAATGACGAGCGGCGCGGGCCCCGCGGTGGCTTCGCTTTCGATGACCGCTTCTGCAAACATGCCCGGCCGCAGTTGACCCTTGGGATTGTCCACCTCCACCCGCACGCGCGCCGTGCGCTGGCGCTCGTCAAGCACGGGATCGATGAAGGCTGTGCGACCGGTGAACGGTTCTCCTGCCAAGCCTTCGACTTTCACGACGACTTCCTGGCCGACCCGGAGGTGCGGCAAGTCAGTTTCATACGCGTCGATCTGAACCCAGACGCGCGACAGGTCTGCGATGCGATACAGGGGTGTGCCCGCTGAAACGTACTGCCCTTCGTCGACAAGTCGATCCAACACAGTGCCGGTAAACGGAGATCGGATCTCCATATGGGTCGGAGGCTTCTTGCTTCGGATCACGCCGTTGATTTGCCGATCTGGCACGCCCAGCAGACGCAGGCGCGCCTTAGTCGCACTCAGCGCTTCTGCAGCCATGTCAGCCGACCCGTGCAGCCCACCGACGAGACGGTCGGCCTGCTCAGCGGCGGCGACGAGATCGCGCATCGCACTGTAGATCTCGGGGCTGTAGAGTGTCGCAACCACCTGATTGCGCTTGATCCGCGCGCCTGTGATTCGAACGCGAAGCTCGTCGATGCGTCCCGCCGTCCACGGAGTGACCGTTCGAATACGGGTCTCGTCGTAGTCGATCCGGCCGAGCAGGCGGAGCTCGGCCCGAGAGGTTGCTCGCTCGACGACAACCGTTTGAATCGCGGCAAGAGCCTGAGCCCGCGGCGAGAGCTTCACAAGCTCGCCCCGCGGACTTGCATGTTCGCTTTCGTTCCCATCGTGGGCGCGTGTCGCCGGAATGAGATCCATTCCGCAGATGGGGCATTGGCCTGATTCGTCCATGCGAATCTGGGGGTGCATGGTGCAGGTCCAGAACGTGCTTTGTTCGTGCTTGCCATGGTCGTGGCTCGTCTCGGAGGACGCCTGCTCGCTTGATTTCGGCGCGCCCCCCCCGCCACCGACTCCAATGCCGATCGCAAATGCCACGAGAAGCCCCGCTGCGATCAAGACCCCGCGCCTCGAGGGGCGACGGATCGTCCGCAGGCGCGCCTTTGTTTCCTGGAGCCACGTTTTACGTTCATTCATGGCGCAATGTCATCCTCAGCTGGTCGAGTGGATACGGGTTGGCCCACGACGCGCTCGAGCTCGGCCCACACCACCGCGTACTTGGCGTGCGCCTCGAACAAACCCAAAGCCAGCTCGAGGAGGTCCTTCTCGGCGATGAGCACCTCGGCCAACGATGCCCGTCCAGTCTGATAGCCATCCAGTGTGGAGCTGTACGTCGTCTTCGCTTGGGGAACGAGGGTCGTCTGGTAGAGGCGCACCCGCCGGACGGCGTCGCGTAGGTTCGCTAGGCTCTGCTCGAGCTCGGCTACTGCACGATCGCGGGCCGCGCGCTCGCGAGCCCGATACATTGCACCTTCGGCACGCGCTTGCTGCTCGGCCGCCCGATAAGCGGGGCCCGAAACAGGTACTTTGACGGCGACGACCCCGATGACCGCGTCCTTGCCGCTGTCGGGTAAGTTTGGATCCGGCGCGTCGCCGGTGATGATCCAATCTAGCCCGAGGCCGATCGAAGGCCCCCTCTCCCCCTTGGCTGCCCTCGCACGTTCGTCCGCCGACCGCGACATGGAAGCCATGGCGTCCACACGAGGATGCACCATGGCTGCTTCCTTCAGATCGCGTTCATCTGGCTCCGGCAACAACGCCGGCGGGGGATCGAGCTCCGGCCGAATGGGGGTCGGGGTGCCGTCCGCGGCGCCGATGACACGAACGAGCTCGGCCACTGCGCCTCGCTCCGCCTCATCCAGACCCGCGATTACGTCACTAACCCGCGAAATCGACAGGTCCACTTGCGCAAGGTCGGATAGACCCGTCCCGCCTGATTCCAAACGCGCACGCACCTGCCGTGAGAGGCTCACCAGAATCTCCCGCTGGTCTCGCTGGACAACTCGGTTCTTCTGAATGAACCAAAGACTCCAGTATGCGCGGGCAACTTGCGCCGCGACGTCAAGCGCGTGAGCCTCGAAACGTTGCTGAGATGAGAGCGCTGCGTAAGATGCTGCCTCGCCGCCCGCGGTGAGTCGGCTCGGCCACGGAAACCATTGCATGGCCCCTAGGCGGTGCTTCTGGGGGCCAACGCGCGTCTCTACGGTTCGAATGAACCCGCCATACGTGAGCACTAGCTCAGGGAGCTTGCGAGCTTGGGCCGGACGCGCCAGCGCAGCCCGCCACTCTTCGAATGATGCTCGCAGGTCCGGACTACTAGAGAACGCCATTGCGACGTAGCTTCGCAATGTACCGAGGCGCTGAGGCTCCTCGCCTGGCCCCGGCTCGTCTTCGGTCCGCTGCGCCAGAGAAGATGAGCTCAGTCGTTCGTGCACCCGGTCGAGATCAGCGCTCGACTGCTTCTCGATCTGACTTCCGCACCCGGCGAGCAGGATGCCAGTCAGCAGGGCGAGCGCGTACGTCCCCCGCAAACGCACTCCGCGGCCCGTTAATTGAGAAAGGACGGAATTCTGGTTGTCACGGAAGCGCATGGCTCGAGTCGTGACGGACATAAGCACCTCCCGTGCCATCTGAAATCGTCTTGGAATTACACGATTTTCGCCAATTTATGGGGACACGCTGTGACCTAGACGGCCACCATTAGTGACTGATTGGGTTACTCTTCCAAGGGCAAAGCCAAAGCCAGACTGGGCACGCACACCCTGAAGGCCCTCACGGTTTGCACGAGACCGGACGGGGAGCTCGCTGCACGGGAGCGGAGGCTACGGACCGTTAGTGCAGAAGCAGCACGTAGAGCATCGCTCCGGCGGCAACCAGTAG
>JBGUEF010000162.1:0-7473 GCA_041821485.1 Deltaproteobacteria bacterium | reverse complement strand
CGGCCGTCTCGTCCAGCTCGCGGATGACGCGGTCGAAGATCTCGCGCTGCACTTCGTGCTCGCGGCGCATGTCTTCGGCCATCTCGTCGACCTTGCCTTCTTCGGCCAACGACGGAAGTTGGTACTCCTCGTAGTGCAAGTGCGCGAGCAGCACTTCGCCGAGCGCCACGAGCTCCTCGCGCAGTGCGATCACCGACTTCGTGTCGTCATCGCCGACACGCTCGCTCAATGCTTCGACGCGCGCGAGCAGCGCAGAGATCTGCGCGTGCTCGCTTCGAATGCGCGCCCTGATTTCATCCGGCGTTGCCGGGGTTTGTGTGTCGGAACCCGTGTCCATCTATGCTGCGACAAGCCGCTTGCGTCGCTCAGCCAGTGTGAGCGGCTTGCTCACCTCCTTGACGCCATCATACTCGTCTTGGGCCTGCTTGTGGTACCACTCGGGGTAGAAGTCCTTGCACCACTTGCGGAATTCCGCGACCGGCCCGTCCCCGTCGCAGAGCATCGGCTGCTGGAAAAACGCCTTGTTCTCCCAAATCGGGGCGTCTTCCTCGAGTTGCCGCGCGACCTCGTTGGTGAAGGCCTTGCCGACGCCAGCGGTGATATCCGCCCCGCCGAGCTTCTTCACGGTGAATGAGAAGCGCACGTCACAGTATTCGTCGTCGATCGGCGTGACCGAGGCCATGTTGGTCGTTTCGACGATGCCTCGGAAGCGGCTCAGCGAGAAGCCAAAGCCGTGGACATCGACCTCGAGCTCACCGGTCACGTCGCCCCGAGGCGTCTCCATCGCGGTGTCCGTGACCATGTGAATCTCCGGATACTTCAGATCCACGGTGTGCGGCTGCGGAACGATGTTCATTCCGTGGACGTAGCGGAAGTGGGCCTTGTCGACGACGTTCTCGCACATGTCCTGGTTGTGCGTGCGCATCTTCCAACGCTGTCGCCAGTACGGCGTCCAGGCCTCGTTGTTCCATTCGGGAATTCCCGGGATGTCCCATTCGGGCTCTTTCCCATCGATGTCGTGCCAGACCATGATGAGGCCGTTTCTCTCGATCACAGGCCAGGCTGTGATGTTGGCCTTGCGAGGCAGATGCTTGGCGTAGGGCACCTCGGTGCACTTCCCTTCGCCGTTGAACTTCCAGGCGTGGAAGGGGCAAACGATTCCGTCGCCGTCGACTTTGCCGCCATGGCCCAGATGCGCGCCCATGTGTGGGCAGAAGGCATCGAGCACGCTGACTTCACCATCTTCAGTGCGGAACATGACGAGCTCGACACCGAAGTACTTGAGTGGCTGCACCTCGCCCGGCTGAATCTCGTCCGCATAGGCTACCTGGAACCATCCCCGGGGGTAACGTGGAATCGGAAATCGCGGTTTCTTGCTCATGGCTGTTCTCCCATTTCTGTTGGTCGCTTTGGAGGCCTTCGGTATGGGGACTGATGACCCCAGTCGCTAATTCGGTTGTACGTGGTTGGCTCCCACGTTGAGTCGTCAACGGTTCGTCCGCCCCAGCCGACTTCGCATTCGAAGCCCGAGGGCGTGACACAATAAAAAGTCACCATCTGGTCGTTCGGGTGACGGCCGAGGCCTTGTACGACGCGCACGTTACTGGCGAACGCCCGATCGAGCGTGGCGCCGACGTCGTCGAGCGAGCCCATCTGCAGCATGAAATGGTGCAGGTGCTTGGGGAGACCCGAGCCGAGCGCCACCGTGTGGTGCCGTGGATTGACGTGCAGGAACGTGATGTCGACTTTGAAGTCGCCGGGCAGCGTGCACCGGATGTGGTCGCTGAGACCAAAGCTCAGCACCTGTTCGAAGTACGATCGTGTCTCGGCGATGCTATTGGCGCGAAGCGCGAGATGACCGACGCCCTGCTCGCCCGTGACAAAGCCGGCCGCGACTTTCTCGTGCCGGAAGGGCGTGTCTGCCAAGACGGGCCCGTAGAAGAGCTCAACCGCGACGCCGCCAGGCTCGAACGTCCGAACGAAGCCCTCGACCCCACGCGCCTTCGCTTCCGAGGCCGGAGCAGGATCTACCGAGTGGCCGGCTTCTCGTACGTGCGTCGTGACCTCATGCAAGGTTTGCTCGCTGGGCACTTCGAAGCCGAGAGCGATCAAGTCATCCGCGGGCCCCTGCCTCAGTAGAATCCGTGCGGCGCGCTCGTCGGTCCGATAGGGGACCAGCCCTTCGCCGAGTCCCTCGCCCCGCTCGACGCCGAGCACCTTCGTGAGAAAGTGATCCCAGGCGTCGAGGTCCGAAACCTCGAAGAGAAAGTAGCCCAAGCTGTGAACGCCCGATCCCATGCTGAACTCAGAGGAAGAAGTCCGTCGTCGGCTCACCCATCATGAGGCCGCCGTAGTTGCGCTGTGTCTTGAGGGGGTTGTTGGCGTGATGGGCGCGCGCCCCGTGAATGTCTTGGAAGAAGCGCTGAATGTCCTGGTTGAGGAAGATCGCCGAGCCGCCACTTGCCATGAACAGGTCGTCCAGAGCCCTGACCATGCGGTCCGTCGCCGCGCCTGCATTCGCGCGATACGCGACCCGGTCCTCGACCTCGACGCGCTCTCCGGCTTCCGCCTTCGCCATCATTTCGTTCCAGTCGTTGCGCATGAGCGCGCGAACCTCGCGCATGGCTAGGGTCGCGCGCGCGCAGGTCTCGAGGTTGAAGGGATCATCGGAAGCCTTCTTCCCGTCGGCTCGGCCGGTGCGGGCCTTGTTCAAATCGACATACGCCTCGAGGGCGCCCTGCAGCATGCCGATCGCCGGCGTAGCTACCGTCCGCGTGAAGAGCTGGCCAAACGGCACACGGTAGAGAGGGCTCGTGTTGACCTCGTTGCCTGGGCTCTGCAGCCGGTACGCGTCCGACATCCGGTGCACGCGGTGCTCGGGGACGAACACATCATCGACGACCACGGACTTGCTCCCCGTCCCTTTGAGCCCCGAGACGAACCAGTCGTCGACGAGCTCGTAATCGGAGCGCGGCACGAGCAACGTGAACATGTCTTGCGGCTTGCCTTCTTCCTTCGGTGCGAATCCGCCGAGGAAGTTCCACTGGCAGTGGTCGCTGCCGCTCGAAAAGCCCCACTTGCCGCTCAGGCGATACCCACCGTTGGCGCGCGTCACCTTGCCGACCGGCATGTACGACGATGCCGTGAGGGTATCGAGACCGTTTTCGCTTTCCCAAACGTCCTTCTGAGCTTGCTCCGGAAAGAGCGCGAGCTGCCAGTTGTGCACAGCAACGACGCCGAGCACCCACGCGGTCGACGGACACGCTGACGCAACCTCGATTGCGGCATCGAAGAACTCGATGGGGTTACACTCGTAGCCGCCCCAGCGCTTCGGTTGCATCATCCGAAAGAAGCCAGCGTCCTTGAATTCCTGGATGGTCTCGTCCGGGACTACACGGTCCGCGTCGCACTTCGCGTTCCGCTCTCGCAGGGTCGGCTTCGCGCCACACGCGAGCTTCACGAAATCCGGTTTGGTGACGTTGCTCATGCGGATGCTCCTCGCTATTCGGCCGCGTCCGCTGCTTTGTTGCGTGGGCTGTAGAACTGCGAGTACCAGCGGCGGAACTCGCCGATGGGGCCGTCCCCGTCACAAAGCATCGGCCGATCGAGGTAGATCTTGTTCTCCCAGATCTGCACGTCCTGCAGATAGCCGTCGCGCATGTTGTTGATGAAGTGCCCGATGAGCTCGTCGGTCATGCCTTCCGAGGTCTTCATCGACACCGCAAAGCGCAGCATCAGGTTGTCGTCATCGATTGGCGTGTGGGCGTTGATGATCACGCCGAGGCCCTTGCCGTGCATCTTGGTGACCTGATAGGCGGGGCCGTAATAGGTCGCGGTCGAGGAGAACTCGTCCTTGCCGCCGTGCACCGGGTACGCGACCGCTTTGATCTTCTGCTGCCCGACGTGGTCGGTGTAGGTGTTGCTGAACGAGCCGGGCACCGGGTGCGTGTTGTGCACTGGGATGAAGTGACCTGCGTCCGCCAGGTTCTCTGCGATCGCGAGCGGCGGGGTCTTGATCTGGAGCTTCGCGAACTTCCAGGGGAGGAACTCTGAGTCTTCCCACTCTTCCAGTGCCGGGATCTCCCAGTCCGGCTGGCTCTTCTCGCGGTCGTGCCAGACGAAAATCATCCCGTTGCGCTCAGCCACGGGCCAGCAGGCCACGCCTGCCTTTGGCGGAATGCGTTTTGCGTACGGAATCTCGACGCACTTCCCAGTGCCATCGAACTTCCAGGCGTGGAACGGGCAGACGATCCCTTCACCTTCGATCTTGCCGCCGTGTCCGAGATGCGCGCCCATGTGAGGGCAGTAGGCATCGAGCACCTTGGCCTCGCCGGACTCGGTCCGGAATAGAACGAGCTCCTGGTCGAAGCGCTTCAGCGGTACGACTTGGCCCGGCTCGAGTTCCTCGGAGAACATGAGCAAGAACCAGCCCCTGGCAAAACCTGCCCACGGGTTCGTATTCGTTTCTGCGGTCATCGGAAGCTCCAATCGTCGTTTCGCGGCGGCCCGAGCACGGGCAACTAGAACGTGTTCCACTAGAACATGTTTCAATTTCCGTGCTATGGCAAGCGCTCTTTGAGGTCTCCTTTTGCTGTGGTTTCAGCCTGTTAGCGGCGCAAATTTTGCGTCCGGTAAAAGAAGGAAACCCTTGGGCGGGTCGATCAAGACCGCCAGGGCATCTGTCGATTGACTCTAGGTCCCTTTCGAGCCGACTCTCGCCCGATGCAAATTCAGATGATTCTCGTCTTGGGCTCCGTCCTCTCGTTTGCCCTGTTTGCCGGGTGCGAAAAGGGCGGGCCACCTCCGCAGCACCCCCAGGCCAGCCAGGCGCCTCCCGAGGCCCAGCCAGTCGCTGAAACATCGAACGATCCAACTTCGCCCCTCAACTTCAAGGGCAAGATCGCAAAGCGCTACGAAGACTCCGAAGAGTGGTGGCCGCCAACGTATACGCCGGCTCCCGACAAGGCTCCGAACGTCGTCGTCATCCTTCTCGACGATACGGGCTTCGCACAACTCGGTAGCTTCGGCGGGCTGATCGAAACGCCAAACATCGACAGCCTCGCCGAAGGCGGACTTCGTTACAACAACTTCCACACGACCGCGCTTTGCTCTCCATCGCGCGCGTCGATCATGGCTGGGCGCAATCCGCACTCGATCGGACTTGGCTCGCATTCGCTCACCGCAATGGGCTTCCCCGGTTACAACGCGATCATCCCCGACGACGCGAAGTCAGTTGCCAAGGTCATGGAGATGAATGGCTATGTGAACTACGCGCTCGGCAAGTGGGATCACACGCCACTCTATGAGGTTTCACAGGCGGGCCCCTTCAAGCGTTGGCCGAGCGGCGAAGGCTTCCAGCACTACTATGGCTTCATGGCGGCGGACGCGGACCAGTACCGCACCGTGATGTTCGAGGACCACGCCCCGGTCGAGCCTTGGAAGGAACAGGGCAAGGACTATCACAACTCGACGGACCTGGCGGACAAGGCCATCGACTACATCACGGGTCACATGTCGACCGCGCCCAAGGACCGTCCGTTCATGGTGTTCTTTGCGCCCGGCGGAATGCACTCACCGCACCAGGCGCCCAAGGAGTACATCCGCAAGTACAGGGGCAAGTTCGACATGGGCTGGGACGAGGCTCGCAAGCTGATTCTCGAGCGCCAGAAGCTGCTAGGCATCGTCCCGCAGAACACCGAGCTGACCTCGCGCGCCGAGGCGATCCCGGCCTGGGATTCGTTGAACGCCAAAGAAAAGAAGCTTTTCGCTCGGCAGATGGAGGTGTTCGCGGCGCAGCTCGAGCATCTCGACATGGAGATTGGCCGCATCATCGCCACGCTCGAGCGCGTCGGCCAGCTCGACAACACGATCATCATGGTCACCTCTGACAACGGCGCGAGCGGGGAGGGCGGTCTCGCGGGTACCTTCAACGAGACCTACGTGCTCAACGGTCTACAGACCGAGTTCGATGCGAACTGGAAGCGTTACGAGACCTGGGGCGACCGAAACAGCTACCCACACTATCACGCGGGCTGGGCGATGGCGGGCAACACCCCGTTCCGATACTTCAAGCAGTCGGTGCACCGGGGCGGCATTCAGGACGCTCTGATCGTCCACTGGCCCGACGGAATCGAGAGCAAGGGCGAGATCCGAGGCCAGTACCATCATATCTCAGACATCGCGCCGACCCTGCTCGACGTGATCGGCCTCGAAGTGCCAGACGAGATCGACGGCGTGAATCAGCGCCCGATGGATGGGGTCAGCATGCGCTACTCGTTCAATGACGCGGACGCACCGAACGCGAAGAAGGTTCAGTACTACGAGATGTTCGGCAATCGTTCCGTTTGGGCCGATGGCTGGAAAGCGGTCACGCTCCATGGGAAGCGCATGCCGTGGGAGCTCAACGCGACGGCCCCCTTCGAGGGCGACGAGTGGGAGCTCTATCACGTTGCAGAGGATTTCAGCGGCGCGAACAACCTGGCGGACGAGCATCCTGAAAAGCTCGCCGAGCTTCAGAAGCTCTTCGATGAGCAGGCCGAGAAATACAACGTGTACCCGCTCTACGACGACATGATCGCCCGTGTCTCGAAGCAGCAGGACCGGCTCTTCAAAGGGATGACGGAGTTCACGTTCTACGCGCCCGGCGCGACGCGGATTGCGGAGAAGGCATCGCCTCCGATCAAGGGCCGCTCACATACGATCGAGGCCGTGATCGACATTACCGGCAAGGAACGTGGCGTGATCGTCGCCTGTGGTGGCTTCACCGGCGGTTACACGATGTTCATCAAGAATCGCCGCGTCTACTACGACTACAACTTCCTCGACGGGGTCCACTACATCATGAAGTCGCCCCCCCTGAAGAAGGGCGAAACCAAGATCACCTTCAAGTTCACCCATGCAGGCAAGTTCGCAGGCACCGGCGAGCTATTCGTCAACGATGCGAAAGTCGGCGAGGTCGACATGCCCCGAACCCACAACGCCACGTTCTCCCTGTCGGAGCCCTTCGACGTTGGCATCGACAACGGCACCCCGGTTTCCACCCTCTACCCAGACCACTACCCCTATCAGGGTGGGACCCTAGACAAGGTCGTGTTCCGGCTCCTCGACTAGAAGAGACGACCGTACCCCCTACCTATCCTGAACGTGCGATCACGCGCGGCAGCCGGCGTTCCGTTGAAGACGGAACACGGGCCCCTGCGCCCCGCGCTGCCTATACTAGAGGGCAGAAAAAGAGGGGGGTCTCTTTTTCGTGAGGGGTCGATACATGTCTTTTCTTCGTGGGTGGGGAGTTGTTGGTTTGTTGTTCGCGGCGGCGCTGTGGCTTGTGCCCGGGGAAGCACGCGCGTTTCCGGATGAGCCGTATACCCTCGACGAAGGCAAGAAGGGCCACGTCAAGCGCTTCCATGTCCTCGGCGAGTTCGGCATGTTTGCTGGAAAGCTCGAGGGGGAACAGCGATCGATCATCATGAGCCC
>JBGUEF010000161.1:0-7485 GCA_041821485.1 Deltaproteobacteria bacterium | reverse complement strand
CTCGCCGGAGAGCGCTGTGACGCAGAGCGCTGTGCCGGTGGTGCGCTCGCCGGTGGTGCGCTCGCCGGTGGTGCGCTCGCCGGAGAGCGCTGTGACGCAGAGCGCTGTGCCGGTGGTGCGCTCGCCGGAGAGCGCTGTGCCGCAGAGCGCTGTAACGGTGGTGCGCTCGCCGGGCGCTGAGAGGCGGGGCGCTGAGATCCTGCGCCTGGCCTGACGCTCGGCTTGTTTGTCAGCGGAAAGAGGATGGTAACGACGTCGGCGATGCGCTCGGTTGCGCTTTGCACCCCGGAGTGCTCGCTCTTCACATCCTGAAGCAGTGCGAGCGTTTGGCTGAGCGTACCGAGCGCGCTCTTCACACAGGCTTTGCCGTCTGGCTCGGTCGATGCGTATTCTGCCTCGAAAAGCGCCCCAACCGATTTCGCGACGTTTTGGATGATGCCGAGCACCTCCTTCGGAACGTCCTCGTCTTGCTGAAGTGCCTCGAGTGCTTTGCCGAGCGCTTCGCGACCTTGTCGCGCTTCGGCCGCCGATGAGTAGCCCATGCCTGCTTGTCCCCCCGCTTGCCCGCCTCTGAGGATACCGGGAGTCGACACTAGGTCAAAGCCCCTTGACGAATACGACGCGCGAACGGCCCGGGCCCGCATAGTCTGGGACCTCGGTGCTCTCGAATCCCATCGCTTCGTGGAACTTCACGGGGCCTTCGTGCCCGGCGGCACCCAAGCACTTGATCCGCTTCATTCCAGCAGCGCGGCATCGCTCCGTAAACTGCCCATAGAGTCGTTTTCCGACCCCTCGCCGACGGTGGTCCGGGTGAATTCCGACGAGGTGCACGTACCCTGTCGCCGACGGAGCAGGCACGAGCACGGCTAGCAGGAAGCCGATCACCTGCCCGTCGAGCTCAGCCACCAGTGCATGCTCGCCGAACTCGTAGAAAAACATCGGGTCGGCACGCCTGCCAGCAGGCCCGCCCCACCACTGATCGAGCACTGAAATGATATAGTCGTAGTCGACTTTTGTGAGGCCCCGGATTTCCATCACCCGGGACAGCGGATAACACGAACGCGGGAAAGACGCACGGCGACCGGGATCCAAGCATGCCTCCGTTCGAAGACTCATCCGAAAGCCCGAGAATACTCTTCTGCCCCTTCTGTCGTGATGCGTTCGAGGGGTGCGCCGAATGCCCGGAGCACGAGCTCACCCTGGTGGCTATCGACCAGCTCCCCCGGACACCGGAGAGGGCGCTCGATAGCGTGACGTTCTTTGTTGACCCGCGGTTGGGTCGGGGCCTGGTGTTGCTCGGGGCGACGCTCATTCTACTCGGCTTCGTGGCGCCGTTCGTCAGCGCACTTGCCGTTTCGGCGTCGGCGCTCGAGGTGGCCATCGACGGCGCCGTTAATCTATGGTTGATCCCCGGCGCTGCGCTCGCGCTGCTCTGGATTCTTTGGCGCCGCCGCAGCCGTGACACGATGCGGACGGCACGATTCGCCGTGCTCGGGCTGGCGTTGGGCGGTGCGCTGCCTTTGATCTACACGACCCGGCGGATCGGACTGGTGGCCGACGCCTACACCGCGGATGTCGAGTGGCTGTGGGGCCTGTGGCTCATGGTCGCCGGTCTCCTGGTCGCCGCGCTCGGCAGCCGCAGAATAGGCCGGCGGCGCGCTCGCCGCAGAGCGCTGTAACGGCGGCGCGCTCGCCGCGACGGCGACTAGGCTGCACCCGGGAGCGTAGGGCGGAAAATATAGCCTTGCTGCTGGACGACGCAGACGCGATTCGGGCCAGCGACCCGCGCTCGGGCCACCGCGATGCTTGCCGCGTCCAAGAGCTCGCTGTGGGAACGAATACTGCCGCTCGGGTACAGCCCGAGCCCGATTGAAATCGTCAGCACGACGCTGGCTTCGCTTTGAGGCAGCTCGAACGGTCGGAGTGCGACCTCGGAAACGATGCGGTCGGCTAAGGTCAGCGCTCTTGCAGGACGGGTGTTTGGCAGGAGGAGCCCAAACTCGGCGGTCCTGAACTGCGCTGCGATGTCCGTTGCGCGAATCGTGCGCTGCACCCGAGCGGACACTTCGTCCAGAACATATGCAGCGATCTCGGTACCGTGTTTCGAGACGAGCTCCCGGAAGTCGTCGACCGCGAGGATGCAGCAGGCGAGCGGATCCAGATGACGTTGGGCTTCCTCGAACTCGATTGCCAGGCACTCGTGAAAGAAGCGGTGATCTGGCAGCGTGCGAAGCTGGTCGTGTAGGGACGTATAGCGAATCTCGTTCTTGGCAAACTGCACGTCGTCGTGTGCACATTTGACCCGCAACATATTCTCGATGCGTGCCAGGAGCTCCGCGTCCTCGAACGGCTTCGTCACGTGGTCGTCCGCGCCCGTGCGCAGCCCTTGGACACGTGCGCTGAGGTCGCCCGGCGCCGCGAGAAGGACGACCGGGACAAAGCGATCCTTGGTGATCGTCTTGACGACCCTGCACGCATCGATGCCGTTGAGCCCCGGCATGTCGAAATCGAGGACGACGAGATCGATCTGCTGTGCGCGAACCGCGTCGATCGCTTTCTGACCGCCATTGGCCGGGATGACCACTAGCCCGCGGGCCCGAAGCAGTTGAGCTATGTGCTCGCACGTCGCGCGATCGTCGTCGGCGACGACCACCACCGCCTTTGGAAATGGACGGGCACTCCCCACTAAGACAGAATAGCCGAGCGAGGTGGGAATCGCGAGCCTCGGTGGTCGAGTTTCCCTGAGCGCCCGAGCCGTCTATACTGCGAATCGACACGCTTTCGGAGCGTGGGGCCTACATGGAGCTCAAGCAGCAACTCAAATTATCGCAACAGCTCATCATGACGCCACAGCTTCAGCAGGCGATCAAGCTGCTGCAGATGTCACGGATGGAGCTGGGCGAGCTCGTGCAGGAGGAGCTTCTCGAGAACCCCATACTCGAGGAAGGGCTCGAGCCTCGGGACCCGAGCAGCGCCGGCACCGAGGAGTCGCCGACGCCGGAGCTAGAGGCCCACGAGGCCAAGAAAGATGAGATCGACTGGGAGCGCTACCTCGAGAACCAGTCGAACGAGGCGCCGATGCCCTCGATGCGCCGCGCGACGGACGAAGAGATGCCCGGACTCGAAGCGACGTTGTCGAGCATCGAAGATCTGAGCGACCACCTCGAATGGCAGCTCCGCATGGGCGACTTCGTCGAGGACGAGCGTCGTTTCGCCGTGCTGGTGATCGGAAACCTCGACGAGAACGGCTACCTGAGGGTCGAAGGTCTTGCACCTGAGGAAATCGTACCTCGACTCGCGGCCGAGGCTGATCTCAACCCAGAAGATGCGGAAGAAGTCCTCGCGATGATTCAGCAGTTCGACCCGCTGGGGGTCGCCGCCCGATCGCTCGAGGAGTGTCTGTGCATTCAGGCGAAGCACTATGGCATGGACGAGCTCGTGCTTCGCGTGCTCTCCAATCACTTGACCGATCTCGAGAAGAGGCACTACCCGGTTATAGCCAAGGCGTGCGGGTGCCCGCTCGATGAGGTGTACGACGTCGCGCAAATCATCGGCGAGCTCGAGCCACGGCCGGCGCGCCGGTTCCAAACCGAGGAACCGCGGTACATCGTGCCGGACGTCTACGTGCACAAGGTGGGAGACGAGTACTACGTCGTGGCGAACGACGATGGCATGCCCAAGCTCAAGATCAGTGGTTTCTACCGCTCGGCCATGGCCGACAACCCAAAAGCCAAGGAGTACATCCAAGACAAGCTCCGCAGCGCACAATGGCTGATCCGCAGCATCGATCAGCGCCGCAAGACCATCGTCAAGGTCACCGAGTGCATCGTCGAGAAGCAGCAAGACTTCTTCGACAAGGGCATCGAGCACCTGAAGCCCATGATCCTGCGCGACGTGGCGGAGGCCGTCGGGATGCACGAGAGCACAATTTCCCGCGTAACCAGTAACAAATACGTCCACACGCCCCGGGGCACTTTCGAGTTGAAGTACTTCTTCAACAGCGCCATAAAGCGTGATAACCACAACGATATCGCGTCAGAGAGCGTGAAACAGGCGATCAAGAGCATCATCGGGGGCGAGGACGAGAAAGCCCCACTATCCGATCAACGAATCGTTGAAATGCTCGGACAAGACGATATTAAGATTGCCCGCCGCACCGTCGCGAAGTATCGCGAAATGCTCGGAATCTTGAGCTCATCAAAACGTAAGAAGTACTTTTAGTCGTTGGAGGGTCGATGCGCATTAGCTACACATTTCGGAACATGGAGTCGTCTGACGCCATCAAGAACCACGCCTCCGAGAAGATCAGCAAGATCCAAAAGTACATGCGGGCGCCCCTGCACGCGGAGGTCACTTTTTCGATGGAGCGGCATCTCCACCGAGTCGACTTGAATCTGACTGGCGATGGCCATCAGTACGCCGGCCACGGCCAGTCCGAGGACATGTACGCGACCATCGACCAGGTCGTCGACAAGATCGACCGGCAAGTCCGGGACATGAAGGCAACGGAGACGCATCGTCGGCGGCACAGCGGCGAGTCGCTCCGTCACCCCGAAGACTGATCCGCATTGCGTCCGTGTGACGGGTGGGGTATCGCCTCGCCGTCATGCTATCCGAGCTTCTTCATCCCGAGCGTGTTCGCATTGGGCTGACGATTTCCGACAAAGAAGCCGCGCTGCGCACCGTTGCAGCGCTGCTCTGCATGCCGGAGAGAATCGCCAACGAGGAAGTCATCTACGACGTGCTCCTCGAACGCGAGCGGCTGGCGAGCACGGGCGTCGGTAGCGGAGTCGCGATCCCGCACGGCCGTTACGACGGGGTGGACGAGTTGCGAGCAGCAGTTGCGGTGTGCCCTGCGGGCGTCGACTTCGACGCAGTCGACGGCGTGCCCGTGACGCTTCTGGTCGGAATCGTCGGGCCCAGATCCATGCCGCAAAAGCATTTGGCTGCTCTGGCCGGTGTGTCTCGCGTCCTTCGAAACGACCAGAAGCGCCAAGCGCTCCTCAAGGCCGCGGACTACGCAGAAGCATATCGCACGCTGGTCGAACCCTGACGGGCAGACAGTCACCGAGCACTCGCGTATGATGTGCACGTGACGCAGTCTTCCTCTTCGCAGCGCGGTGGCCTTCCCAGCATGCGTGTCGAAAGCGGCATTACGGTCGGGCACCTGCTCGCCGAGCCTCGCCTGCAGCCAATCTTGCGCTTGGTTGCCGGCGAAGAGGGCAGGGATCGCCCGGTCGACCATCCCCGTGTGCAGAAGCCTGGGCTTGCTCTGGCGGGACACACCCATGGTGTGGTTCCCACTCGAGTTCAGATTCTGGGCGAAACCGAGCTCACTTTCCTCGAGGGGCTGTCAGTCGAAGAGCAACGTCAGCGAGCTGGGCTGTTGTTCGGCCTAGGACTTTCGCTGGTCGTCGTTACCCGGGGGGTCGACCCGCCTGCCGCGCTGCTGCAAGCCGCGCAGGAAACCTCTACGCCGCTTGCCATCGCCGAACCCCGATCGAGCGGCGCGATTCAGGCGATTCATCGGGTGCTGGACGGAATTCTAGCGCCTTCGGAAACCCGTCACGGTGTGTTGATGGACGTGCATGGCGTCGGCACCTTGCTGCTGGGGCCGAGCGGCATCGGAAAGAGCGAGTGCGCGCTCTTTCTGGTCGAGCGGGGGCACCGGTTCGTCGCCGACGACCAGGTGATCTTATCGCTTCTTCCGTCTGAGCAGATCCTCGGCCGCTCGCCGACTTTGCTGCGGAATCACCTCGAGGTCCGCGGCATCGGCATCATCAACGTTCGTGATCTGTTTGGGGCCAACGCCGTCCGTTCCGAAAAGACGGTGCAGCTCGTGGTCGAGATCTGCCCGTGGAGCGACGACGAGCCGTTCGATCGCCTCGGCCTCGACGAAGCCACGCTGGACATCTTTGGCATTCCGATTCCCATGTTGCGAATCCCGGTTCGGCCCGGCCGTAACATGGCGGTGATCCTCGAGGTTGCGGCGCGCAATCACATCCTCAAGGCCGCGGGGCATCATGGCGCGCAGAAATTCATCAGCACGCTCATGGGCGACATGGAAGACCCGGTCGGAGGTCCGGCCGATGAGTGAGGCTCCCCAGGTCGTCGTCATCACTGGGCTGTCGGGCGCCGGAAGGAGCAGCGCGCTTCGCGTCCTCGAAGATGCGGGTTTCTTCTGTGTCGACAACCTGCCACCTGCTTTGGCGCCGGAGCTCTTAGGGCTGGCGAACCGGGAAGGAACGCTGGGGCGGGTCGGACTGGGTATCGATGTTCGCACCGGGGCATTCCTCAGTGGGGCGGAAGAGACGATTTCGGAGCTCGAGGCCTCCGGGCATCGCGTGCAAGTGATCTTCCTCGACTGCGCGGACGACGTCCTGGTTCGGCGGTTCAGCGAAACCCGTAGGCCGCACGCACTCGCCCAGACTGGAGATTTGCAAGGGGCCATTTCTAGGGAGCGCGATCGGCTCGCCGGCCTTCGCGCTCGTGCCGACATCGTGATCGACACGACGGACTTCAGCGTCCACGACCTCCGGCATCACCTCATCGACTACCTCGGCCGCGACCCGGACCGGCCTTCGATGGTCGTTCGTTTGATCTCCTTTGGCTTCAAGTACGGGGTTCCCGTGCATGCCGACCTGGTGTTCGATCTGCGATTCTTACCCAATCCGCACTTCGTCGATGCGCTGCGCCCCAAGACAGGAATGGACCCTGACGTGTCGGCGTACGTGATGGAGTCCCCAGAAACTCAGAAGCTCCTTCGACACCTGCGACCGCTTCTCGACTACGTGCTTCCGCAGTATGCGCGGGAAGGGAAGGCCTATTTGACCGTCGCGCTCGGGTGCACCGGTGGGAGGCATCGGTCCGTGGCGATGGCCGAAGAGCTCGGTCGCCAGCTCGGCGACGGCCACGAGGTCGTCGTGGTGCATCGGGACGCGCAGCGAGCCGCCCCGTGAGCGCAGCGATGACCGCCACCGTAGCAGTGCCCAACCGCCTTGGTTTGCACGCCAGAGCGGCTGCGAAGTTGGTCAACCTCGCGAACCGGTACGAGTCCCACATCGAGGTGAGCAAGGACGGTCAGGTTGCCGACGCCAAGAGCATCATGGGCGTCCTTCTGCTCTGCGGTCAGCAAGGCGCTGAAATCACGATTCAAGCGCGAGGAGCCGACGCCGAAGCGGCCCTCGTTGCGCTTTGCGAGCTGGTCGCGGAGGGCTTTGGGGAGATGCAATGACCGGCCCCGCTCGTCTCAAGGGGATTGCGGCATCCATCGGCGTTGCAGTGGGTCCGGCTCGAGTGATCGGGCGCGAGCGGTCCGAGGTTTCGTACCGGCGCATCGAAGGGGCGGACGTTTCGTCCGAGCTTGCGCGATTCGAGCAGGCGGTTTCGAAGTCGCGCGCCGAGATCGAAGTTGCGAAGCAGGAGCTCACGGACCGGCACGGGTCGACCTATGCCCCGATCCTCGACGTCTACCTGCTGATGCAC
>JBGUEF010000160.1:0-7537 GCA_041821485.1 Deltaproteobacteria bacterium | reverse complement strand
CCGCTGAAGCGATCGCCCTGCCCGTCACGGACCCCGACACCCCCGACCCGACCGGGTTCCGACCGCTTACGATTCCGGAGGAGCGGTCGATCGCTTGGGCTCTGCTTCTGTTGGCGGTGCTCGTCCTCCTCAAGCGCCGATCGATCGAGCTCCGGATGGGCCGCCGCGAGCTTCTAGTTCAAGCGCGATGGGCAGCGGTCTTGGCGATCACCAGCGGTTTCGTCGCACTTGGGCAATGGTTGGCTCCCAACCACTTGTTCTGCGCGCTACCACTGATCGCGCTCTCTCTTCACCGGCCAGCCAGATGGGCGACCCCCTCGGTACGCCGCGACTGGCGCTCCGCCCTCTGCAAGGAGCTTCCCGTCGCCGAAACTCCGGCAAGCGACTTCCTCGATGCGACCACCCCGACGGGCCTAGCCGCGTTGCTCATCGGCGGCATAGGCCTGATCGCGCTCGGGCAACCTACCGCCGCACTTCTCTTGCTGCCGGTGTTCCTCACGGGCACGCGGCATCACATGACCGCTACGGCCGCGCAGACGGCAGGCGCACTTCGCGTGTTCGCGTCCGAGCTCCGCTCTCCTGCCGACGCACCCGAAATGTCCTTCAGCTGGGAGCTGTCGTCGGGCGGCACGCCGCGCCTGCGGGTGCATCTCCCCGCCCATCGCGCTGGGCTGATATCACTGAGCTTCGTCGCCACGTCGAGCCCACTCGGGTTCGTCTTACGTCGCAACATCATGCTCCTCGTCGAAACACGCGCTCAGTCTGACGCCGACGATCTCACGCGTCGCCGCACGGACGCCGAACCCGATCTTCGATCTTCGGACGGTAGCATCCTCAGGCTCGTCGAATGGAACGCGGAGGCCGTAGAGCTGCTTCGGGTCCTGGCACGCAAGGCCCCGAAGCCCGTGAAGGCTTCGCGCGGAACGTGGCTGCTCCGCGAGATCTCCGAGCCCCCGCGTAAAGCAGCGTAGGAAACTATCGACGAACGCGGGACGCGAGCGGGGCGAGGATACGGTCGACCTGCTTCAGCTCCCGTATGACGTCTTCTTCGTCGAAATCGATCTCGTCAATCAGCGCTTCGTGCACCGCGTCGTAGAGCCACATGCTCGACTCCGTGTCCTCGACACATGCTGAGGCTTGATGCCCCTGATGGTTCAAGTTCGGGAACTTCGCGACGGCCCTTTCGAGCACGCTGACGCGGTCATCGAGATACGCGCGCATGGCGCCGAGCTCGTCGGACAAGGGCTCGAGCATCTCCGGCAATTGCTGCGCGTGTTTCTGAAACGCGTTGGGGGACCGCTCACGAACGTCGTTCAACACGAGTCGAATCAGCAGGACATCCCCTAGGTGACGGAGCACTCCGCGAACCCCTGGGATGACCCCACTCGAAAAGATCACGTGCAGCAGAGCGCCTGCCGCCGCAACGCGACTCTCGTCGTCAATCTCGGGATCTTCGACCATCCGAAGCACCGACTTCAGATCCTGACTGAACCGGGTCAGGGCAGGGGTCATCAACTCAACGAAGCGCTCGCGCGACATATCACCTCGGAACCAGAGAACGGCCCCGCGGACATGTTACCTCAACTCCGGTGGGACCTGCGTCGGTTTCGATGATCTTGAACTCGACGCGCCGGTTTTTCTCCCAAGCTGTGGCGTTGTGCTTGGGATCGACGGGGCATCGTTCACCATATCCGCCCGACCTCAGGCGGCTCTTGATGACGCCGCGCTCGATCAGCGCGTTCATGACCGAAGCAGCTCGGGCGCGTGTGAGCTTGATGTTGTACTTGTCGCTGCCCCGCTCGTCTGCGTGGCCCTGAATCTCGACCAAGGTAATGTGTGGGCTCGCATTGAGCGTCGCAGCGACCGCATCGAGCAGTGGGAAGCTCCGGGACTTGATGATCGCGCTGTCAGTTTCGAAGTAGACCTTTTCGAGGATGGTGATTTGAGTGTCCTCGAGGATCACCAGGCCCTTGTCGGGGCATCCGTCCTCGTCCTCGTGGCCGTTGTACGTCTCCGGGTCGTTGGGGCAGGCATCGTCCACGTCGAGGATCCGGTCCGCGTCGTTGTCGACATCCGGACAACCGTCCTCATCCTCGAAGCCATCCATGTCTTCGGGGTCGTTCGGACACAGATCCTTTTCGTCTGGGATCCCGTCACCATCGTTGTCCGGGTCGGGGCAACCGTCTTCGTCCTGGAATCCGTCGAAATCTTCGGGTTCGTCGGGACAGTCGTCGTCGACGTCGGGAATCCCATCCCCGTCGCGGTCGCCTTCCCTACCCTCGGGGCAGCCATCCTCGTCGCGATCCCCGTCGTAGTCCTCTTTCACCAGAGGACATGCGTCGTCGACATCGAGGATCCCGTCACCGTCGTTGTCGAGATCCGGACACCCGTCGCTGTCCTCGAAGCCATCCTTGTCCTCGGCCTCATCGGGGCATCCGTCGTCGTCGTCCGGAATTCCGTCTTTGTCGCGGTCACCGACAGCTGGCTCGTACATGAACGCGATCGTCGCGCGGACGTCCGCAGCCTGAAATCCAGTCTTTGGAATGCCGGCGCCGGCCGCGAAGTAAAGGAAGCTCTTGTTGGTGACGAAGTACTTGAACCCGCCGAGTACCTCCATCGAAAGAGTGCCCTTAGTCCCAATTTCCTGCGCGATTTGCGATCCGTAGTACTCGAGGATCAGGTCGAGTGAGCGCGCGATGCGGAAGCTCGCTCCGAAGCCAAAGGTGATCAGATCATTGTACGTGAACCGCCGGCCCGCGTTGGGATCGTCGACCGGATCGACAGCGTTGCCCAATGGATCAGAAGGATCCGAGCGACCGTCCCAGATGAAGGTCGCGCCCTGCTGGGAGTTCCACCGGTACCCGCCCTCGAGGCCAAGACGGATCTTCTCGATCGGCTGAAACTCCAACACTGCCGTGGGCCAAAGGGAGAACCCTGGCTCACCCGCAAACTGCGTCGTCTTCGCGGTGGGGAAACCCGCACGCAAGGTCACCGCGATGCCAACCGGGCTCTTCCCGAGATTCAGCAGGCGCGCCTTGGCGTGAATCGTCAGGTCTCCGACGCCCTGCGACCGCAGCCCGTTCGCTTGCAAGTTATAGAGGCACGTGCTCGAGCCCGCGAGACAACTTCCGCCCCGATCCGGCGTCTGCACGCTGTTGCCCCGGAAGAACGTGATCGGGAGCTGAATGCCGATCACCAGTCGATCGATGAGACCGAAGTTGAACATGAAGGTGCCTGTGAACGCTTGCTTTGCGATTCGGCTTTCACGCCCGGCGGTGTCGGCTGCTCCGTTCGGATTGTTGTCGAAGCCGTTGTAGCGAAGGATGCCGAAGCCCGCGTCGAGGACGAGGCCGAAGCTGAACTCCTTGTGGGGCATGACCTCCGTACCGTTGACGGTGAAGTAGCCCCTCGTGTCTATGGCGGGTCGAAAGAGGTGCAGGTCCATGCCGCCGCCCTGGAGCGTCGCCTCTTGAGCAGCCGAGACGCTAGGCCTGAGCAACCCGCCGCTCAGGACAGCCAGGACGAGGAACGCCGCCCATGCACCCTGCACACACGAACCCCGCCAAGACTGTGTTCCCCCAAACACCCACTCTCAGTCTGTCATGGGCGGAGCCCATTAATCAACGATTCTGCGCCCCTGCGTCGCTCAGGGGTCGAGATTTGGCCGCGCTTCTGGCGCGACCTGGCGTTCACGAGCGCTTCTCATCAACCGCCTCGCGTCCTGCCGTTGCTTCGAAGTGATGCCTTTGAGCTCCAACACCAGCTTGGCCTCGCCGCGGGCCAGGTCGCGATCCCCCTCCTCTAACGCGCGTTCGCCCTCGTTGATGTGCGCCTGCGCGTAACGATATCGAATCTCTGCGAACTCGGGAGTTTTGCGCAGAACACTGTCGACCGGCAGCTCGTTCGCGATCGAATACGCGCGGTCGAGACGTCCTTTCGCCAAGGCTTTGCGGGCACGCGCCAGCTGCCCTTCCCATTCTCGCGGCTCCTCAATCGGCTGGCTGTCAGCATACCCGTCGCGGCTGGCTTCCTGTTCAGTGGCGGCCGCGTCCACTCCCGGCTTGGCAGCCAACGGCTCCTCGACAGGGCGCGGGACGGACGAAATCGTTTCGGAGCTCGCAGTGTTCGGCTCCTCGATCGACGCCGTGGAGCTCTCGGTCCCCGAGAAAGCCCCGGGCGCGCCGCGCATGGTGGCCAGCACCGCACTAGCCCCGGCAACGACGAGAAGCCCGATCAGCAGCATCGCGAAGACTGGCTTTCGCGACGAGCTCGACGAACGTATCTCGGGTGCCTCGTGAGGCAGCGGTTCCAAACTGTGCGCGCCCTGTGCCGGAACGAACCGGAACCGAACCTCACCGAGCTCGAGAACATCTCCCGCGTCGAGTATCGCACGCGACGCGGCAACGCCATTGACCCGCATCCCATTGGCGCTTTCGAGATCAAACACCGTTACCTTGCCGTCGTCCACCTGAACCTCGGCGTGCTCGTGCGAAATCGACTTGTGGTTGATCCAAATGTCGAGGCGCTCATCGCGGCCGATTCGAAGCGCCGGTTTGGTCAGCGTAAACTCCGCCCCCGCCGCCGGCTCGCTGAGCACGACCAACCTGGCCGGCGGCTGACTCTTGGGCTTTGGCGAAGGCATCGTATTCGCGGTCGCGACGACGTCCGATTGAAACGCAAGATCGTAGTCGCCGATGCCGAGCTGGTCGCCGGCGGCGAGCTCCGCCCTGGCATCGATCCGCTCTCCGTTGACCGTGACGCCGTTATAAGAGCCGAGGTCCTCTACGATGTAACATCCATTGCGGCTCAGCAGCCGCGCATGACTGCGCGACACGTTCCGCTCGGTGAGCCGGATGGTGTTACCCTCCTGGCGTCCGATCGTAATCTCGTCGCGCAGAAGCGGTACTACGGTCGCGTGACCTTCGTCGTCCGAGATGACGAGCTTATACATCGTGTCGGCCCAAGAGCAGTTTCACTCACAGTTTCGCAGGGTTGAGGCTATGGTACTCTCGCGGGCTGGGGTGTCAATCTTGCCTCGGTGAAGGTTTGCACTCGCCAGGAACCCGGCTATGCCGGTGCCTCACAATGAGCCGACATGGTCGAACGGTCGCCGCGCTCGTCTTCGGATGCGCTTTGCTTGCTGGCTGCGGAGGAGGCAGTCGCGGACAGCCGACGGGCGGAATTCACGCCAAGCTCGCGTACTCGGAAGGCGGAGGCCTCCGCGTCGTCGAGGCCCCGGCAGGCGGCGGCGCCGACCTCGCCGGCATCCAAGCCAACGACGTCATCATTGCGATCAACGGCACCTCGGTTCGCGAGCTCGACTATCAGACGATCGTGGAGCGGCTCCGCGGGCCGGTCGGATCCACCGTCCAACTCGACGTGTTTCGCGGCGGCGAGGTCAGTACGGTCGCCGTCATGCGCCAGGCCTATACGAAATGAGCGACATCCAACGAACACTCGGCGTCATCGGAGGAAGCGGGCTCTACGAGCTCGAGCAGCTGACTGACGTGGAAGAGTTGGAGGTGACAACCCCATTCGGGGCGCCCTCCGATGCAATCATTGCGGGCACGATCGGAAGCACACGACTGCTTTTCTTGCCCCGCCACGGCCGAGGGCATGGCATCGCGCCGCACCGGATCAACTATCGGGCGAATGTCCTTGCGCTCAAGATGGCAGGGGCGGAGCAGATCCTCAGCATATCCGCCGTCGGGTCGATGAAAGATGACATTCATCCGGGAGACATGATCGTCGTCGACCAGTTCATCGACCGTACCAGGCATCGCGTCGATACCTTCTTCGAGGACGACGGTGTGGTCGCGCATGTGGCGTTCGCCGACCCGATCGACGCCCAGCTCGCGGGCTCTCTGACCGGGGCAGCGCAACGAGCCGGAGCGACGGTGCACGAGGGCGGTGTCTACCTTTGCATGGAAGGCCCGCAGTTTTCGACACGCGCCGAATCGCAGCTCTACCGATCCTGGGGCGTGTCGGTCATCGGCATGACGAACTTGCCCGAAGCGAGGCTTGCCAGGGAAGCAGAGCTGCCCTACGCAACGCTCGCCATGGCCACGGACTACGACTGCTGGCACGATGAACACGAGGCGGTCACGGTCGATGCGGTCATCGCCGTCATGCAAGGAAACGTAGCCAAAGCCAAGGAAATCATCGTCGAGCTCGCTCGAGCCGTGCCCGACCCGAGCGGGCGCCCGGCCGCCTCGGCCCTCGCCGGCGCCATCATCACCAACCCCGATTCGATCTCTGCGGCCGCGCGCGACAAGCTACGGCCACTCATCGGCAAATACGTACACTGAAAGGCACCATGTCCTCGCTTCTCGTCGTCGGTTCCGTCGCTTTTGACACCATCCATAATCACCTTGGCTCCCACGACCGCGTCATCGGTGGGTCGGCGACGTATGCGTCGCTAGCCGCGTCACAACTTGCGGACGTCAGACTCGTGGGCGTCGTCGGCCAGGACTTCCCTCGCGAAGCGGTGGACATGCTCCGTAGCCGCGGCATCGACACGACCGGTCTCGAAGTCGCCATCGGAGAGACCTTCCACTGGGAGGGTCGCTACTCCGACGACCTCACCTCGCGCGAAACTATCCAGACCGACCTCAACGTCTTCGCGGATTTCAATCCAAAGATCCCGGCATCGTTTCAGGATTCCGAGTTCGTGATGCTGGGCAACATCGCTCCACAACTGCAATTGCATGTTCTTGATCAAGTGCAGCGCCCAAAGCTCGTCATCGCCGACACGATGAACCTTTGGATCGACACCGCACTCGATGCGCTCAAAGAGCTACTCACGCGCATCGACATTCTCGTCATCAACGAAGAGGAGGCGCGGCAGCTAACCGGTTATCACCATCCGCTGGCGGTGGCCGAAGCCCTGCGCGCGATGGGCCCGGAAACGGTGATCGTGAAGCGGGGAGAATACGGCGCGCTTCTGTTCCTCGAGGAAGACATCTTCTGTGCGCCAGCCTACCCGCTCAAGGCGGTCGCCGATCCGACCGGCGCCGGCGACTCGTTCGCTGGAGGCTTCCTCGGCTACCTTGCGGAGAACGGGCACACCGACCTACGTCAGGCTGTCATCTGTGGCTCCGCGGCAGCATCGTTCTGCGTTCAGGACGTGGGCGTCGGCGCGCTGGCCGAGCTCACCCGCGAACACCTCGAGAAGCGAATCCGAGACTTCCGAGAGCTCACCTGCTTCTAGTGACCTTGGCCCGCCGTTTTCTTGACCGTAGCAGCGCGAAACCGACACTGCGGTCTAATGGAAGGAACGGCCATGAACCTAGACGAGCTCAAGGGAACCCTGCGCGGCCTCGTGCGAAAGACGATCGAAACCCGATTCAGTGGAGCGAACTACGCCACTCTGGCTCAGGCCCGCGGCTACGCCGACGGCTACATGCGCGCCCTCCTCGACGCCGGCTTGATCGACCAGAGGCAGTTGCTCGAACTAGTCAACGCCGAACGCCGCCTCTTCGTCGACGAAGCCGGTAAGGCCGGCAGCGCAACGCGCGCCGCTTAGGCCGGGGCACGC
>JBGUEF010000159.1:0-7604 GCA_041821485.1 Deltaproteobacteria bacterium | reverse complement strand
GGCGATGTAGGAGCGTTTTGCAACCCTGTCAAGGAGCGTGGCCGGCTGCCTGCCCCCAGGAGCCTTCTCAAGCCCTTCGCCTTCCGCCCGTGTGCTAGAAGCGCCCGATGAGCGAGCAGACCACCGCGACCCGCTACGCGCTGGTGACAGGCGGGAGCAGCGGCATCGGGCTCGAGACGGCACGGGGCCTGACTGCTCACTTCGACGTGGTTGGGATTGTGGGCAGGGACCCCGGGCGTCTCGCCGGGGCCGCTCAGGAGCTCAGCACGGGGCCCGCCCGCATCGAGACCTTTCAGGCAGACTTTGCTTCGTTGATGGAGGTGCGCCGACTTGCCGAGGACGTCAAGGCTCGATTCGATTCACTGAGCGTCCTCGTGAACAATGCTGGCGTCTGGCACACGCAGCGGACGCTCAGCAAGGACGGGTACGAGGCAACGCTTGCGGTCAACCATCTCGCTCATTTCCTGCTGACCAATGAGCTCAAAGATCTGCTGGCTGCCGCTGCGCCCGCGCGGGTCGTGAATGTTTCCTCTTCCATGCACGGGCGCCCCAAGTCGATCCACTGGGACGACCTGATGTTCGAGAAACACTGGGCAGGTTTCTGGGTTTATGGCCATTCCAAACTCGCCAATGTCTTGTTCTCCAACGAGCTCGCGCACCGCTGGAAGGACCTTGGAGTCACGTCGAACGCCTTGAACCCCGGCAACGTGCGAAGCCGCATCACGAGGAACAACGCATTCCTCAACGCGCTCCACAGTTCGCCCATTGCACGCTTGGTCGTCATGACCGAAGCCGATGGAGCCCTGACGTCCGTCTACGCTGCCACAGCGCCCGAGCTCGAAGGGGTGACCGGGCGGTACTTCGACAAGGCGAAGGAAGCCAAACCCAACAGGGCGACAGGAAACGAGCAAGCAGCGCGTCACCTCTGGAAAGTGAGTCAGGAGCTAGTCGACGAGGCGGCCACGCCGTGGACCGGAGAGGCAAGGCACGTCCCCGCGTCCTTCCCGCCGGGGTTCGCACGAGGGTCACGCCTAGGGCTGCCGCCGGGCCCCTTGTCGATGCGTCCGGTCCCTTTCATCGCTCTAACCGCGCTGCTCCTCGGCATCATCCTTGCCCTCCTCTACGGCTGAGGGCACTGAGCCAAGAGCTCGCCTGGCCAGGAAAGGGCCCTGCATTCCCTAGTCTGCGCCCTTGGGTGGGAAGCGTGCGCTGAAACGCTCGGCGAGGGCGGTGATGGTGAGCGCCGGGTTTACGCCGACGTTCGCCGGGATTGCCGAAGCATCGGTCACGAAGAGCCCCGGGTAGCCGAAGACTTGATGGTCGACGTCGACGACGCCCCGCTCGGGCTCAGCCGCAATCGCGCAGCCGCCGAGGATGTGGGCGGTGACCGAGGCGTTCCCAACACTTTCGAGAACATTGTTGTGGGCCGTGCCGCCAATGTGCTCGGCCAGTTTGCGAGCGGCTTCGTTGGCCTCGGGGATGAAGGCCGGCGTGCCCCCAGTGGCTCCAGCGCTCGAGTGCAGCAATGGTTTGAAGGGCCAGAACGGGCGTCGACCGCGGCGGAACGCGATCTGGCTGTCCAGACTCTGCATGACCGTGAGCACGGTAATCCGCTTGTGCCAGTTGCGTGCAAAGAGTGCCCGTAGCGTCCGTACGGGATGCACCACGATTCCTGCGATGGTGCGCAGCGCTCGGCTGAGTGCAGCGGCACCGTCGGTGAGTGGTCCCATGTACCAACGCATGAAGTCGTATCCCGGCGGGAAACGGTTTTGCGTGATGTGTGTGTGCGCGTTCGGGTAGAAATGCGACGAGATCGCGGCGCCGTGCGTGAGGTCGTCGTCTGGGTTTGGCGAGAGAGCAGCGACGATCGCTTCGCTGTTGGTTCGGACGACGTCGCCGAGCGCCGGCGAAATCTCTGGAAGTGTTTGGAGCTCGTCCCGGCACTTGAACAAGAGGTCCAGCGTTCCTACGACGCCCGCGGCGACGATGACCCGCTCCGCCCGAAGCTTCGGATGCCTTTCCCTCCGGTTCAACGGGTTCACGGTCTGCACTTCGTAGCCACCGCCTTGGAGCGGACGGATCGAGACCGCTTTTCGTCCAGGAAGCACTTCGGCGCCAAGTCTTTCGGCCAAGTAGAGGTAGTTCTTGTCCAGGCTGTTCTTCGAACCGTCGCTGCAACCGGTCAGACAGCCTCCGCAGCGCGTGCAGCCGGTCCGCTCGGGGCCTTCGCCACCGAAGAACGGATCGGGCCTGGTCTCTCCTTCGCGGCCGAAATAGATCCCTTGGGGGACGGGACCGAACGTGTCGCCGGCACCCATCGCCTCTGCAGTCGCCTGCAGCCAGTCGTCCATCTGGCCGTGGTCGGGGTTGGGCACTCGGCCGAGCATTGCCGCAGCCGTGCCGAAGTGCCCGGAGAGCTCGTCTTTCCAATCGATCCCGAGGCCGGACCAGGCGGCGTCCCGAAAGAACGCGTCGCCTGGCTCCAGCAACACCGCCGCATACACCAGGCTCCCGCCACCGACGCCTACGCCGCCCACGATCCCGACGTGCCTGAAGAACCGCTGCACGAAGAACCCACGGAAGCCGATCTGCGGAATCCAAAATAGCTCGCGCAGGCTCCGATCGGCCGCGCGCATGTCGTCGGGTGACACCTTCCGGCCCTGCTCGAGAACCGCAACGCGATATCCTTTCTCGCTCAAGCGCAGCGCCGGCACACTGCCACCAAAGCCGCTGCCGATGATGATGACGTCGTAGTCCATCAGTCGGCGAGAGGGTTCACGAAGTCGGGGTTTAGAACCTTGCGAGGGTGGCGCGCGGTGACCTGTCCCATGAACGGCGGGTGCACCGAGTAGCCCAGCATGCTCTGCAGTCGGGGTGACATCTGCCTGACTTTGTTCTTGGGAATCGACAGAAAGAAATTCTCCTGCTGGCGCGCCCAAGGCTCGCAGTACTGGTTGCTGATCGCGGTGCGAACCCCGCTCGAACGATTCTCACCGCCTCGGTGCACGAGCGTTCCGGCGAACACTGCGCACGACCCTGCCGGCATGACCAGCGACCTCAGCTGGGGCGCGTACTGCGGCGCCAGCCCGAGGGAGTCGTCTCCGTAGTACATGTTGACCAGCTCATCGTCACTCCAGTGGTGGCTCCCGGCGATCACCTGGGTTGCGCCGTTGTCTTCAGTGAAGTCGTCGATCGCCCACATCGTCGAGACGCTGATGGCGGGGCGTGGCCTTGGGACCCTGTAGAACGAGTCGTCCGTGTGTGCTGGTTGCGGCGTCTCGCCGGGTGCGATCGCGATCGCCTGGCTCGCCGTAAGCAGATAGTTGGGCAAGAGGAGCTCGTCCATCATCGACAGGATCGCCGGGTGTTCAACGAGCCCCTCGAACGTTCTTCCCCGGCCGGCCAGGGTGTAGACCCGCTGCGTTCGGGTTCCTTCGAAGTCGTTGCGGCCTGATGGGCCTTGCTCGAGAAGCTGGGCAAGCCCCTCTCGCACTTCCTGCAACTCCGCTGCACCCAACAACCCTTCGAGGACGACGTACCCGTCGGCGTCGTACGCTCGTCGCCAGCTCTTTGCTTCGTTTGGGGGCGTCATTGGTTCGCGTTAACCTCCCTGCCGACCCTGTCAGCGTTTTCGAAGACCTTCGAGAAATAAGCTGGCGCAGTGCGAGGCCGCCTTGCGCAGAGCGGGCGGGTCACCTTCTCCGAGGGCCCAGGTCAGCAGGATTGCGTCGATCGCGCCAAAGAGACTGCGTGCCACGACTCGTGGGTTGAGGTCCTGTCGAAACGCGCCCGCTTCCTGCCCCTCGCGAACGACTCCGGCGATCACGTCGATGTACTGCATGAACAAGGGCGCGGCATACTGCTTCAGCAGCCGGGACGACTGTCGCAGGTTCACGGTGATCACTTCGGCGAGGTCGCGCTGCTCCTCGAGCAGACCGAGCTGCAGCTCGACGATTCGCGTGACGCGGTTCTCGAATGGCTCATCCGACTCGGCGACCTCCCGAAGAATGGTCAGGAGCCGCCCGATGCCTTCCTCGAAGATCGTGATCAGGACATCGTCCTTGTTCTTGAAGTAGAGGTAGATTGTGCCATCTGCGACCCCTGCAGCTTTGGCGATTTCGCTCACCCGCGTTGCGTAGAATCCGTTCTTGGCGAAGACCTTGATTGCGGCTTTGAGAATGCGGTCCCGCTTGTCGGGCACTCTCTTACGCTTGCTCGCTGTAGAATGAACCGCCATTCAGTTTCGGGTATCACACCCGCGGGCTTTACGTCAAACCAGGTTAGCCGGGCGGTTCTTCTCCTTGGAGGAGCCGAGCGATGTTCCCGGCGTGCCGGATCAAAACGATGATCCACAGTCCCACGGCGAGCTGAATCGGCCATTGGCGACCATCGATGCCTATGGTCAGCGCGACCGCGAGAGTTGCGGCCGACAGCGATGCGACGCTCGCCCGTCGGCTGAACTTCTTGACGAGCACGAACGTGAGGAGCGTCGCGACGCCAATTGGGGGCAGGGCGCCGAGCAGGACGCCACCGGCGGTGGCTGCTCCTTTACCACCTCGAAATGCGTGCCAGATCGGAAAGACGTGCCCCAGTGTCGCCGCGATTCCCACCGCGGTGATCCACGGCCAGGGCAGATCGAAGGTCCAACGGGCCAACGCAACCGGCACGAAGCCCTTGAGCATGTCGAGGAGCATGACCTTGCGCCCCGTGCTCTTTCCGAGCGCGCGGCCGACATTCGTCGCACCGATGTTCCCGCTTCCGACGCCCCGCAAGTCGACGCCTTGCCGGCCGGCGAACAGGAGGCCAAACGAGATCGATCCAACGAGGTATGTGGCGAGGGTGAGCGCAGGGCCAAGCACCGCGGAATCATACCGCTTTGTCCGCAGGGGGATCCGGTAAGTTTTTTGCTCGGCCCCGCGCCTCCCCGTAGCTTCAATCGGGATGTTGTTTGGCGCGCACCGTGAGACTCTGGTTCCGGTCGCACTTTACGCGGAGCTCGTCGCCGACGACGAGGTGCTTCCCGCGTTCGTAACCAGCATCAGCGAGCAGGGATTGGTCCTCGACTCGCTCGCGATTCTGGGAAACCGCCGCTGCGATCGATTGCAGATTCGACTCACCCTCCCGGGCGAGCCCGACCCCCTGTGGATCGGCGCCGAAGTCGTTCGCGACACCCATGGCTTCCTGTTCAACGATACCGCCATTCGCTTCCTTGCGATGGCCAACGGCCATTGGCACGCCCTTCGACGTTGGGTCCGCGTCAGGGAGCTCGTCTTGGCCACCCGACCCATTGGGGTTCACGACGCAGCTTGAGGACAGATCCCTGCCTCAGTTGCTACCCTGAAAGAGGGGACATGGTCGTCAGTCTGCACAGCGAGCCGCCAAGCCTTCGTCCGTCGCCGGAGGACGCGACGAGCAAGGCGCGCGCCACGCCGCGTAGGTCCATGATTCCGTTCAGCGCGTCGCTCTTGCCGACTGGTTCGCCCTTCGGCTGGAACGCTCGGGATCGTTCCCTCTACGTGCAGTTCCTTACCGCTCTCCTCATGGTGATCGTCACCTTCTCCTTCGCGGTGCTCGATGGATGGCCCTTTCTGCTCGGGCGCCCAGACGACGATGCGGCGCTGCGAACCACGACCGTGCTTGCCGTGAGTGCCTCGGTGTTCTGGATAGGGTTCTACGTTTGGACTTGGCGCTGGTACGTGCGACCCGAAGTGAAGTTCTCTTGGTTGCTGTTCGGCACCATTGCCGCGCACATCGTCACCGCCACGGCGGTGTGTTACGCGATCGGTCCCTATACGGCGGCGAGCGGGCTGATCATGGTTGCTGCGCTGCTCCTCGGGATGGTGCTGCTCGAGCGGCGCTCGCTGTGGATCGCCGTCATCGGCTGGTTCTTCTCGATGATCGCGATGCACTTTGCAAGCAAGGCTGGAGTCCTGCCGTTCCTTTCCTTGTCTGAAGCGTCGTTCGAGGCGGCGGATCTTGCCGAGGTCGCCGCAGAACGCGCCGTCGCAGCTGCTCTCATCTGCATTCCGCTCGCTGTCGTCATGGATCATCTGATCGGCGTCTGGCGGCAGGATGAACGGAGCTTGTTTGAAGCGGCGCAGTTCGATTCGCTGACCGGTGCCTACACGCGTGGTTTCGCGATGGAGGTCATGCAGCGCGCGCTGCTGAAGGCCGGCAGTGATGCGAAACCGTTGGGCGTCTTGATGCTCGATCTCGACCACTTCAAACGCATCAACGACGCGCACGGACATGCGCGCGGCGATTTGGTGCTGAAGCAAACGACGCACGCCGTGCAGTCGACGTTGCGCGCGGGCGACATCGTCGGGCGCTTTGGTGGGGAGGAGTTCGTGATTCTCCTTCCGGGGGCGGATTTGAAGCAGGCGGTGGGCGCTGCCGAGCGTTGCCGCGCCGCCGTTGCGAAAATGGAGATTCCGGACGCGCCGTACCTCTCGGTCACGGCGAGTGTCGGGGTGGCAGGGTTTCCGGATCACGGAGAGGATCTCGACGGCCTGCTCAAGGCCTCCGATCGTGCGATGTACATGGCGAAGGCGAGCGGACGGAATCGGATTGAGACCGCCGATGCGCACGGGAACCAATGAGGGGTGGTTATGTGTAAGATAATGTATGTGTGTTGTGGTTTGTTGCTCTTCGGGGCGGCCGCGGGGTGCGGGGATGACGGGGGCACGGAAGCCGACCGCCTCGGGGTCGGCGCCGAATGCACCGCCAGCGAAGGGTGCGACGTCGTGGACGAGATAGAGCTGGAGTGCCTCACCGAGTTCAAGGGGGGTTACTGCGGCCTGAAGGGCTGCACAGCGGATACGGGGGAAATGGGCTGCCCCGAAGGGTCAGCGTGCGTCACCAACGATAACGGCACAAACTACTGCTACCGCCTCTGCAAGGAGAAGTTGGACTGCAATCAGAACCGCTCGCTGGAAAACGAGGCGAACTGCGTCGGGAGCGGGACCATCAACTTCGTAGAGGACGACACCAACCGAAAAGCCTGCGAGCCTCCATCCGGCGCGTGAGCCCTGATTACCTTGACTTCCCGGGGGCCGGACCGTAGTACAGCCGCCGCCGTCTTGCTGGCGTAGCTCAACTGGTAGAGCACCGGTTTTGTAAACCGGCGGTTATGAGTTCAAGTCTCATCGCCAGCTCTACTTGAAATTTCGGAATGACCATGGAGGGTTGCCCGAGCGGTCAAAGGGAGCAGACTGTAAATCTGCCGGCTTATGCCTACGGTGGTTCGAACCCACCACCCTCCACCAGGAGATAAAACAACAATTTATGCGGGTGTAGCTCAGTTGGTAGAGCCTCAGTTTTCCAAACTGAATGTCGCCGGTTCGAGCCCGGTCGCCCGCTCTAACCCGCAGTGCAGATGAAAAGAGACTCGATTCAGACTATGCCCAGGTAGCTCAGTGGTAGAGCACCCCCTTGGTAAGGGGGAGGTCGTGAGTTCAAGTCTCATCCTGGGCTCCGCAGAATAAGGTCCAGGCAACCTCACTCAGAAGAATGACGAAGTAGGGAACGAACGATGGCTAAAGAAAAGTTTGTCCGAGACAAACCACACATGAACGTAGGCACGATTGGTCACATCGACCACGGTA
>JBGUEF010000158.1:0-7743 GCA_041821485.1 Deltaproteobacteria bacterium | reverse complement strand
ATCTGCTTGGCGGTGGCCTTGGCACCGGCTTTCAACACGACGAGCGCTACGGGGCGCTCGTCCCACTTGGGATGCGGTTGAGCCACGACACAGGCTTCGAAAACGCCCTCGACCGCGACGATCTCATTCTCGAGGTCCTCGGATGAAATCCATTCACCACCGCTCTTGATCAGGTCCTTGGCGCGATCGGTGATGATCACATATTCGTCCGAGTCGATCGCAGCGATGTCGCCCGTTCGCAGCCATCCGTCATGGAAAGCACCCGGGTGCGGCTCTTGATAGTACTCATCGCAAACCCATGGTCCGCGAATGAGAAACTCGCCTTGCGCCTTCCCGTCGTGAGGCAGCGGATTGAATGCGTCGTCCACGATTTCGACATCGAGGCCAGGCATGGCGATGCCGGTCTTGGCGATGTTCGCGAGTTGCTGATCCTCGTCGCGTTTCAGATCGGCGTGTTTCATCAGTCGTCGCGAAATGGTGACGAGCGCGCTCGTCTCGGTCATGCCGAACCCTTGGATCAACTCGACGCCCATCGTTTCGAAGTACCATTTGCTCAGCGCCGCCGCGGGAGCCGAGCCACCGCAGACCAAGCGCGACAGATTGGAAAGGTCGAACCTTCCTGGGTCGGCTTCGATCAAAGCCTGTAGGTCTTCCCAGATAGTCGGCACGCCCGTGGTTAAAGACACCTGCTCGGCGGCGAACAGAGACGCCAATCGCTCCGGTGACATATATCGGTACGGGAAAACCTGTTTGGCTCCCAGCATCGTGGCCGCCCAGGGAATCCCCCAACCCATGGCGTGGTACATCGGCACCACGCCACAGATGCTGTCCGTGGCCGACATGTTCATGGCATCGGTCATCGCGAGCGTGATGGTATTCAGGTACTGCGAGCGATGCTCGTACATCACGCCCTTCGGGTTCCCCGTGGTGCCGCTCGTGTAGCACATGCCCAGCGGTGAATTCTCGGCGAGCTCGGGCCAATCGTAGTGCGTCGGACATCCGCGAATGAACTCTTCGTAGTCCACTGCATTGGGAAGTGAAGTTTGCCAGCCCTCGTCTCCCTCTTCGGTGGCAACGACAACCTGCTGGACCGTCGGGACCTTGCCGGCGAGTTTTTCGAACGCAGGCAGCAAGTCCGCATCGATGATCAGCAGTTTGTCCTGGGCATGGTTGACGATGTACTGCGTCGCCTCCTCGGTGAAGCGCACATTGAGCGGATGCAGCACAGCGCCCATGCAACTGATCGCATGGTACGCCTCGAGATGACGCGACCCATTCCACATGAACGTCGCGACACGGTCACCGATCTGAACGCCCGCGTTTGCGAGGGCATGGGCGAGTTGGTGGGCGCGGTCCCGGGTCTCGCGATAGGTCTGTCGCCGAGGAGTGCCCGACTTGGTCGCGGTCACGAGCTCCTCGCCGGGGGCCACGCGGGCCCCGCGGTCGAGAAGTCGCGACATCAACAGTGGCGTGTGCTGCATGTCTCCGCTGCTACCGCAGGGTGATGAACGCGTTCGTCAGGACAAAGCCGCCGCCGTCCTTGGCGTGCGAGGAGATCAGCAGCTTCTTATCGCCATCTTTCCAGACCTTGGTGACCAAGCTGTCACCCGGGAAGAAGGGGCTCGCGAAGCGCACGCCGTATCCCGACACTTGGCTCACGTCTCCGCCGAGCACTTCGTCGACGACCGCTTTGCAGACCATGCCGAAGGTACAGAGCCCTTGGAGGATCGGTCTCGGAAAGCCCGCCTTCTTTGCCACCTCGGGGTTGGCGTGCAGGGGGTTCATGTCGCCGGTCAAACGGTAGAGCAGGGGTTGGTTGACGGTCGACGTCGATTCCACGGTGAAATCCGGTGCGCGCTCATCGGGTGCCTTGTTGCCGGCGTGGGGGCCGCGGTCGCCACCGAAGCCGCCCTCGCCACGCGCGAAAAGCGAGAATCGATTGGTGCAGATCGGGTCTCCGCCTTTTTCCTTCGTGTCGACCTGGATGATGACCAGGGCGGACTTGCCCTTGTCGTAGATGGCCGGGATGCTGGCCTGACTTTCGAGCTTGGCGTTGGGCGGCAGCGGGCGATGAATCTCGATCTCCTGCTCGCCATGAAGCACGTTGGCCATCGGGACGTCGATGCCTGGCGTGTGCAAGAAGGTCTGGTCCATCATGGGGAACACCGGGATCACCCCGAAGCTTGGGAGGACCGTGAGATTCTCCTCGAAGGTGTAGCCGAGCTCCAACTGGTCCACGCTGGTGGCTCCCGCAGACGCCCCGATTCCGAGGTTGTACAGGATCACGTCGGTCTCACTGTAGCTTTGGCTGACTGGCTTGTGCTTGGCCGCGAGGGCCTTTTTCAGGTCGATTGGCATTGCTTGCTATCTCCTCTTACCGATGAACTTGATTGATTACGCCACGCCGATGGAGCCCGCCTCGGCGAGCTTCTTGATTTCATCATCGCTGTAGCCGACGGCCTTGAGCTCTGCCGCGGTGTCGCCGCCGATCTTGTCAGGTGCGGGCTGGGGGGTGGCCTTCGTGATGCCTTCGACAGAGACCGGGCTCTGAACCGTTCGGATGCCGTTCGTGCCCTCGATCACTGGGAAGAAATCGTTGTCGATCATCTGCTGATCGTTGGGCAGCTCTTCGTTCGTCGCGACCGCCGAGAAGTTGGTCTTCGCCGCGTGAAGCTTCTCCGATACCTCCGCCAGCGTCAGCTTCGTGAAGATCGCATCGAGCTCCCCGACCAGCGCGGCGTGGTTCTTGATGCGTAGCCCTGGGCTCGCGAAGCGCGCATCGGTCTTGAGCGCCGGGGCACCGAGGGCATCGCACATGGGCTCCCAGTTCCTCGGGTTCAGCTGCACGATGAAGATGCGGCGGTCGTCCTTGGTCGCGTAGATCCCGCCGACGAGCGGGTTGAGGGTGTCCGTGTGGGAGAAGGACTGAATGGGGTCGCAGCCGACGATCGCCGCCTGTGCCTGAATGCTGTTGGTCCAGACGCCGCTCGCCATCAGGGAGGTGCTGACCTTGCAGCCTTTGCCGGTGCGCTCGCGCTGGTAGAGGCCCGTCATGACGGCGGCGAAGAGTGACACCGCGGTGTTGTTGTCGCCCATGCCCGTGGGCGCCATCGATGGCTCGGCACCTTTGGCGCGGAGCGTGTTCATCAGCCCGGTTCGAGCCCACCATGCGGTCTCGTCAAAACCTGGTGCGTCGGCTTCGGCGCCCTTTTCGCCAAAGCCTGTGATCAAAGCGTAGATCAGCTTGGGGTTGAGCTTGATCATCTTGTCGTAGTCGATGTTCAAGTCTTTGATGACGTGAGGCAGGGAGTTGGTGAGAAAGATGTCCGCGTCTGCGACGAGCTTGTACAGGACTTGCTGGGCGTCGGGATCTTTGAGGTTGAGCGCAACTGACTTCTTGTTCCGATTCGCGAGAAGGTGCGTGTAGGCGGTTTCGCTCGGCATGAGGGGTGGCATCTTGTGGCCGTTGCGCCACGGGTCACCGTTGAGCGGCTCGATCTTCAAGACCTCGGCGCCGAAGTCCGACAGTTGGACCGCAGCCGACGGGCCCGCGACGAAGCTCGCGACCTCGATGACTTTGATTCCGTCTAGAATGTTCCCCATGAATTCCTCCGTTTTGGATGCAGGGCTATGACTGATGTGGTGGGCGGCGGGGCCATTTGGCTGCCGATGAAGGCACCGACTCTAGCAACTGCGCCCGAGCCTCTCTGGCCATTTCACGCCAGTCGGACAGGAAAATCTGGAAGCCATTAACAACGCCGAATGCAGGCGAACCACGCCTTCAGCCCAACCTGGTGAGCCACTTTTCAGCCAGTTCTCCTGTCGCGCGTTACTTTTCGAGCCACTCGAGCTTGCTGGAGCCCGGCACGTAAAGCAGCGGGTCCTCCCAGTACTGGGGAGTCTTCATTCCCTCGACCTGAGACCCGGCCTTCGTGAGCTCGCCGAAGCCGGTCATGCCGGTGATCAGGTTGGGCTTCATGATCTGGTGTTCCTCGCCAAGGCTTTCGAGGTTCTCGATCGTCTCTTTGTCGTTCAGGCCGAGGCTCATGATGAAGCTGCAGCACTGCGTAAGGGAGACGTCCACGCGGTAGCTACCGCCTTCTTTGGCGCGGCGAAGCATGGCGGCCTTGACTCCGAGCGCACCGAGGTAGCCGGTCATGATGTCGCAGATCACCATGACCTGCTGAGGAGGCAGAGGTTGATCCGGCGTCCCTTCGGCCGTGGCGAGGCCGGTCAGCCCGTGCGCGTTGATGTCGAACCCAGGCCAATGCGACCAGGGCCCGCTGTGCGCCATGAGCTTGACGCTGCAAGTGATGATGCCTGGCTTTCGCTCCGCAAGGGCTTGCGCCGAGTAGCCTTCGCCGTCGACGACCCCGGGGCGCAGGTTGTCCACGAAGACGTCGGCGTCCTTGATCAGGTCGTAGACGTGCTTGCGGTTCTCGGTCTTGCGCGCGTCGAGATAGGCTTGCCGGATCCCGACGTCCGCTTGGAAGAAGAAGTTCCCGTACTCGATCCAATCGGGCATGTTGATGTTCAGACAGTCTGCCCCCTGGCCTGCGAGCGTCCGCGGACAGCTGGGTCCCGCAACGGCGTGCACCATCGACAGCACGCGAAGGCCCGACAGGGGTCGCTCGCCTTGCGGGAGTGGAATCGGGTCGCTTTCTCCGATTTTCGTGATCGAGACCAATGGCGTCTGCGCGTTGATCTGCCCCTGCTCTGAGGCTTCCCACTCCTCCCGAGTGCGGATCATCTGGAACGGCACCTGCGCCGCCTCGGCGGCCGCCTCCATCTCCGCCGCGTCACGCTTGATGATCGCCGCGCGAAGCTGCGACTCATCAGGTCCGCAATTCAGGAGCCTGAGGATCTTTCTTTCCTGCGACGGGTACAGCGGGCACATGATCATCCAGCGCCCATCGCGGGTCGGACACTGCGGGTTCAAGACGACGTATGAACCGAAATTGAACATCTTGTGGGCGCCGTTGATGAGCGTGTACGGGGCGGCATCGAGCTGCCACGGACTCTGCTCGATCCACGCCTTTCGGAGGTCGATGTGGATGTCCTGCTCTACGCCGGTTCGTTCCCGCCAGATCGCGGCTTCGGCCACGGCGTTCGCGGCCAGAATGATGGCGGGTGCAGCGCCGGCCTTCATGGTCGTCTTGCGAACAGGTTCCGCGCCGGCAAATGTGACCTTCCCACCGCTGTCTCCGATGCTGAGGCCGACCTCCCGTAGGATGTTGTCGGCGACGTTGCGCATGTCGTCGTGGTCGTTGACGGGCTGGTGCGTGATCATGGCGGGCTCCTTCTAGGCTTGCACTAGTACCAAAGGCCAGCGTGTTTGACCCGGCCATATCGCGCCAACCTTGGGAGACCGACTACTCCAGTTGGCCGGCTTCCTGCCCGGCTCGTTGCTGGATCTCTTGCCGGCATTGTTGGCGGTATTCCTGCGGGCTAAGCCCGGTGAGCCTTCGAAAAGCCCGGGCGAAGTGGGACGCGTCCGAGTAGCCCAGGGCTTCGGCGATCTCCTTGGAGGGGCGGGCACTGGTTGCGAGCTGCTTCGAGGCGATTTGGAGCCGCGCCTGGTCGACGACGGTGGAATAGGTCGCGCCCGCGATGTGCAGGCGTCGCTGCAGGGTTCGCACACTCATGTCGGCGATACGAGCGCCCAGGGTGATGTCAGGATGACCACCGGCAAGATACGGCTCCAAGCTTTGGGCCAGTGCACCGAATAGGCCTTCTGCTGGGCTCTCGTCGAAGACCTGCGACTTCCAACTCGCGGGCCACTCGAAACGGGGCGAGCCGTCCGTCGAGCCGCCCTGGTGGTCGAGCGCCTCTCGCGGGAATGCAAGCGCGACGCGCGCCTGGCCCGGTAGGAAGCGGGTTGTCGGGAACAGTTTGTGCGCCAGGTCCGGAACGGGCCCGACGGAGCGAAGCGAGATGCTGGTCGGCTCCCAGCCGGGCCCCATGAAGAGCTGCACCACGCCGAGCATGGCCATGAGACCGAGCCATTCGGTTTGGCGATAACCGCGTGTTGTGGGGCCGAAGGTCTTTCTCAGGTGGAGCTCGACCTGACTTTCGTCGGTCGTGACCCAGCAGCTCATGCCTGTGCTTTCTCGCGACGCGCTCGTGCAGAATTCTTTCAGTGCCTGGGCGAGGTTGCGGGAGCGACTGACGCGGGTGAACAAGCTTCGGCCGAGCAGAGACACGCCCGCTCGGTAGCCCACTCGAAGCCCGAGGTCGTCGATGTCTTCTTGCCGCGCCATGCGACCGACGAAATCCCAGTTGAGCTTGGTCGCGATGAAACAGCCCGGCATCTCGCGGAGGTGAAGGGGCAGGTGCCCTTGCTCGAGCGCGCGATCGACCGGTGCGCCGAGCTCGTCGAGAAAGTCCAAGAAAGGAATCAAGGTCGTCGCCCGACTCAATGGGAGGGTGTCTGGCATGCCAGCGATATGTATATCGACTGCCACCGCGGACCGTCCGGCCAGTTCGCGCCAAGCGTTGGACCGCCCGGACGGGCTACTGCGCGCTGCGGCGCATTGCCTGAGCTCGGTACTCTCGCGGGCTGACGCCGGCAATCCTCCGAAAAGCACGCGCGAAGTGGGAGGGGTCGCTGTAGGCGGTGGCGTAGGCGACCTGGATCGCAGGGGTGTCGGACTCGGTCAACAATCTCGACGCGACATCGAACCGCGCACGGTCCACCACCTCGGAATACGTCACGCCCTGCTTGGCCAGGCGCCGTTGGAGGGTGCGAACGCTGCTGCCGGCGAATTCGGCGGCGAGTGTGATTGGGGGATAGCCGTCCACGAAGTGGGCCTCGAGGCACTGCATTAGTCTTCCCGCGAAATCGGCTTCGGGCTCTGGCCCAGCGTATGAGTTCGAGAGCGACCGGGGCAGGTCGAACCGCGGATCGGCCTGGTGTTGGCGACGGGGGAGAGTCAGCATCGATCGCGGGAACGCGATGTAAACGTTCGGCTGCCTCGTCAGAAATTTGGTATCTCCGAAAATCTGCTTCGCGCAGGTCGGAACCGGGCTTCGCGTTCCGAGAGAAATGCGACTTGGCTCTGCGCGCGAGCCGGCGAAAAGTTGAATGGTCGTGACGACGGCCATCACGCCGATCCATTCAGTTTGGGTATATCCGAGAACGCCCGGTTGGAACGTTCTGTGAATGTAGACCCGTATTTCGTCTTCGTCTTCGTCTTCGACGATCCAGGCCCGAAACTGCGAGGCTTCCTTGCTCACGAAGCGGCAAAACACTTGCAGCGCGTGGAGAAGCGTCGGGCAGTCACAGACCTTGGCCGCAAGGGTCGGCCCCATGAGGCCCAGTCCGGTGGCGTATGCCACTTGGAAGCCGAGCCCGTCGATGCCCTCCTTGCGCGCAAACTTTCCGACGAATCCAAAAAGTGATTCGGTCGGCACGTAGCAGTTGGGTGTGTGGAGAATGCCCGCCGGCAAGCGCATCTCCTCCAACGCGCTCTCGATGGGAGTCCCGATCCGGTCGAGGAATTGCACATACGGGACGAGGTGCGTCGCGTGACTTATCGGAAGGTCAGCATCCGGCATGGCGTTCCTGTGACAAGCGGTACTCCCCCGGGCTCATGCCCGTAAATCGTCGAAAAGCGCGGGCGAAGTGCGACGCATCGCTGTAGCCCACGACGTTCCCGATCTCGGCTGCGGTAGCGTCGGTTTGCGCCAGCATTCGGGTGGCGAGATCGAGCCGCGCACCGTCGACGACCGCTCTATAACTGG
>JBGUEF010000157.1:0-7873 GCA_041821485.1 Deltaproteobacteria bacterium | reverse complement strand
GGACACATCGTGAACATGATCGAGCCGGACAGCCCGGACGACCCACCCCGCTACCTCGTGGTGAGCTTTCTGTTCCGCATGGGTGACGAAGACCCGTTCATCGCCAGCTTCTTGGACAAGGTCCCCGACGAAAAGGGCGGCGAGGAACTAGAGGAAGGGCAGGTCTACCTCTCGCCCAATGATCGCAACCCGAATTACGAGTACTATCACTACCGAGGATCGCTCACGACGCCGCCGTACACCGAAACCGTCGATTGGCTGATTGTGAAAGAGATCCAGCAGGCCTCGCCGGAGCAGATTCGACGGATCCATCTCCTCGAAGGGGATAACGCTCGGAGCGTGCAAGCGCTTTACGGTCGCAAAGTCGAAGAGTAGAAGCGATTCGCGCTGGACGGTTGCGTGGAGGCAGAGACGACATGAAGGAGATGTGGGACGAGCGCTACAGCCAAGAGGCATACGCCTATGGCGAAGAGCCCAACGCGTTCTTCAAGGCATGTATCGACCAGCTACCTGCGCCTGGGCGCATTCTTCTTCCCGCCGAAGGTGAGGGTCGAAACGCGGTCTATGCCGCGCGGCAGGGTTGGAAAGTTGATGCGTTCGACATCAGCGCCGCGGGTCGCGAGAAGGCATCGCGGCTCGCTGCTCGCTTCGGGGTGCACATCGATTATCAGGTCGCCGACTATGAGAGTGCGCGCATCGACACCGGGGCTTACGACGCCATCGCGCTGATCTTCGCGCACATTCACGAGAGCCACCGAAGGTCCGCCCACCGAAGGCTCGCATCTGCCATCGCTTCCGGCGGCAGGGTCATCCTCGAAGCCTACAGCAAGGAGCAGCTGGCCTACGGCACGGGCGGCCCACCGGCCGAGCAGCTGTTGTATGCCGTCGACGATCTTCGAGAAGACTTTGCCGACCTCGAGGTCCTTCAGCTCGAGAAAATCGAAGCCGAAATCCACGAGGGCCAGTATCACAGCGGGCTGGCCAGCGTGATCAGGCTGATAGCGGTTCGGAACCCGAGCGCCTCGAGGGCCGATTTCGGCTCAGTTTCGCCCCATTCCTGACCTCCACTTGCTTTCTCTCTACCATTTGGTAGGCATTTGGCGACCAGTTGGTAGGGACGATGGACGTGCGCGCTCAAATTCTGACCCATGCCAGCCGCTTGTTCGCGGAGCAGGGGTACGACGGGACTTCGGTGCAAGAGATCGCCGACGCCGTTGGGATTCGGAAGCCGAGCCTCCTCTACCACTTCAAGTCGAAGGATGAGCTCCGGGAGAACGTGCTTGCCGAGATGCTGGCACATTGGAACTCGGTGCTGCCGGGTCTCCTGCTGAAGGCGTCCACCGAAGAACGGTTCGACGCGACGATGGAAGCGCTGAGCGAGTTCTTCATCGAGGACCCGGACCGCGCGCGGCTCTTTCTTCGAGAGACGCTCGATCGTCCAGAGCAGATGCAAGCGATGCTCGCGCAGTTCGTGCAGCCCTGGGTGGAGCTTCTCGGTGACCAGCTCGAGCGCGCCAAGGCGCAGGGGCTGGTCCAAGCGGATGTCGATCCGCAAGCGTACGCAGTCGAGGTGATCACCATGGCGGTGGCAGGGACCGCCGTCATCGACACCCTGCAAGTAATTCTGCCGGATGACCCGGCCCGAGGCAGCACGCGGAAGCGTCACGCGCGGGAGCTGATCCGCGTCGCGCGATCGAGCCTCTACACAGAGACCAAAGGCGAGAAGTAAGCATGGCCAATTTCTTCAAAGACAACGACGATCTTCAATACTACTTCGACAAGGGCATCGACTGGGAGTCGCTGGTTCGGATCACCGAGCACGACTTCGCTGACGCCGACGGCGAAGGCTTCAGCACCACCGAGGAGGCAGTCCAGTTCTATCGGGACATCGTCGAGATGTTCGGGCAGTTCACCGCTGAGGAGATCAAGCCCCACGAGAAGGAAATCGACGCGAATGGGGTCGAGTTGCTTGATGGCGAAGTGGTGTTCCCCGAGCGGCTCACGGAAATCTTCCAGAAGATCAAGGATCTCGACCTTCACGGTCTCCCTGTTCCCCGTGAGCTCGGCGGCATGAACGCCCCCATGATGGTCTACTTCATCAACAGTGAGCTGATGGCGAGGGCCGATGTCTCGGCCATGGCTCACCACGGTTTCCACGCCGGCATGGCGATGGGCGCCCTAGTGTTCTCGGCACTCGAGGGGAGCTCGGACATCGATGCGACGACGGGCCGAATCAACGACACTCGTTGGAAGGCCATGATCGAAGAAATCGCGGCGGGTGAAGCCTGGGGCTGCATGGACATCACCGAGCCGGACGCGGGGTCCGACATGGCCGCCCTTCGCGCGGTCGGCGAGCAGGACGCAGACGGCAACTGGTACGTGACCGGTGAGAAGATTTTCATCACTTCGGGCCACGGCAAGTATCACTTCGTGATCGCCCGAACCGAGCAGGATGACCCCGACGATCCCATGAGCGGCCTCAATGGGCTTTCGATGTTCCTGGTCCCCACCTACGAAGACGACGCGGAGGGCAATCGGACGCGCATCGTGCAGCTGAGCCGCGTGGAGGAGAAGCTCGGGCATCACGGTTCGGCGACGTGCGGTCTCGTGTTCGACAAGGCGCCGGCGGAGCTCATCGGTGAACGCGGCGAAGGCTTCAAGTACATGCTCACGCTGATGAACAATGCCCGACTGGGTGTCGGCTTCGAGTGCCTCGGTCTCAGCGAATCGGCTTATCGGTCCGCCAAGGAGTATGCCTCCGAGCGCGCCTCGATGGGCAAGGCGATCGATCGTCACGAGATGATCGCCGAGTACCTCGAGACGATACAGACAGAGATCCAAGGCATTCGCGCAATGGCGGTAACCGCCGGTTTCCATGAGGAAATGGCACAGAAATTGGCGCTAGGGATCCGATACGGGGACCTCGAGGAGATCGAGCGCAAGCGGATGGAGCGGCAGCTGAAGTCACACCAGAAGAAGGCGCGCCGTATCACGCCGCTCCTCAAATACTTCGGCGCCGAGAAGACCGTCGAGCACGCGCGCGCCGCGCTGCAGATTCATGGAGGCAATGGCTACACCAGGGAGTACCTCCCCGAGAAGCTGCTTCGCGATGCCCTCGTGATGCCGATCTACGAGGGCACGAGTCAGATTCAGGCGCTCATGGCGATGAAGGACACACTCGGCGGAATCATCGCGAGCCCACAGGCGTTCGTGCGCCGGCTGGCGCAGGCGCGTTGGCGGTCACTTTCGAGCCGAGACCCCATGGAACGACGGGTCGCGCAGCTCCAAGCGCTATCCTTTAGCGCGCAGCAGCACCTCGTCTTGAAGACGGCGGGCGCCAAGGTGAAGGGCCTTCGTGGCAAGCCAATCGGCGACTGGTCCGATGAGCTCACGAAGAACTGGGACCCGAAGCGCGACTTTGCATACGCAATGCTGCACGCCGAGAGATTGATCCAGCTTCTAGGCGAGACCACGATCGCGGAGATTCTGCTCACCCAGGCACAGAAGCACCCGGAACGAGCCGAGGTCCTCGAGCGGCACCTCGAACGAGCGGAGCCCAAGGCGCGCTACCTGCACGACCAGATCACGACAACCGGACAGCGCCTCTTGCGGAAGCTCTCACCGGAAGCGGCCGAGGCGTCGAGCCAAGCCGCGGAGTGAGCGGGCCGAAAGCAGGTCTTTCGCATTGGTGCCCTAATACCAGTCATTCGCCAGGTACCATTCGTGCGTGAGGCGGATGCCGTCCGCGAGTGAGACTTCCGCCTCGAAGCCGAAATCACGGCGGGCGGCGTCGCCGACGCAGGTCCAGGCCTGCTGCGCGCCCATCTTGGCTTTCTGCAGGTTGAAGAGCCGTGGCTTCTTGTCGATCCGGGAGGCCAGCTCGCCTCCGATAGCGGCCAGCGTCACCAACTGCTCGGGCAAGTCGAGCGTCCGTACCTTGCGGTCCACGACTCGCAAGACCTCGGACTGAAACTGCTCCCAGGTGACCTGATCCTCGTTGGTCAGGAAGTAGCCCTTCCCTACGGTCTGCTCGTGTCGCGCTGCCTCTAGAATGCCCCGCACGCAATCATCGACATAGATCATCGACATGCATCGGTTGCGATTTCCAAAGAACACATTCCAACCGTGCATCGCGCTCTTGAACAGGTTGAAGTAGTCGACATCGCCTGGACCGTAGACGCCCGAGGGCCGAACGATCGTCCAGGACACATCCGCTGACTCCTCCTCGACCACTCGCTCGGCTTCCAGCTTGCTCTGTCCGTAGTACTCGATGGGCCTAGGAGGATTCTGCTCGCGATGAGGTGCCGAAGTGGCCGCGGGGCCGTAGGACGACAGCGACGATACCAGCACGAAACGCTTGACGTCGGGGTGCTCTCCGCGAAGCGCGGTCAGCAGGTTGCGGGTGGGCATGACATTGCCAAGCCGGAAGTCCTCGTAGGAGATGCCCTTGGTCACGCCCGCGACGTGCAAGACGTAATCCGGCTTCTCCTCGCCCATGATGCGCTCGAGGTCGGCGACGCGCGCATAGTCAGCTTCCACCGAACGGCCCGCCTTCGCTGGAGGTGAACCCGGGCGACGAATCGCAACAACGTCAGAACCAGCGGCCAGAAGCTCTTCGCGTAGCCGGCTCCCGATGAAGCCGCTCGCCCCCGTGATGAGCACCTTTCCGTCGAGTTTGGGTATCTCCATCGGCACGTCGTGCCTCGCCAGGGGTCGATATGCAAGCCCGGATTGACGCCACGCAAGTGGTGAGAAACGCTACCGACCATGACCGCGACGTTCCGAACCATTTCGCCCGTGGATGGCAGCGTCGTCTTCGAGCGCGCGCTCGATGGGCCGGGAGAAGTCGAACGAGTGCTTGCCGATGCCAGCAAGGCCTTTGAAACGTGGCGGCAAGTCGATCTCGATGAACGTTGCACGATGGTCCGGCGCTTCGTGGAGCTGGCCGTGCATGACGCCGATGCTGTTGCTCAAGAGCTCACCATGCAGATGGGCAGGCCGGTGAGCGACGGTGGAGGAGAGGTGGGCGGCTGGCTGCTGCGGGGACGGACGATGGTCGACCTCGGGCCCGAGGCGCTGGCGACTATCGAGCTGGACGCACGCGACGGCTTCACCCGCTACATCCGGCGTGAACCTCTGGGCGTCGTTTTCGTCGTCGCGCCGTGGAACTACCCATGGTTGACGGCGGTCAACGCATTGGTGCCCGCTCTCATCGCCGGCAACACGGTGGTCCTCAAGCACTCCGAGCAAACGCCCCTCGTCGCCGAACGGATTGGTCGGGCTGCGAAGGAGGCCGGGCTGCCCGATGGCGTGCTTCAAGTTCTGTATCTCGATCACAATGGCGTAGCGGATGTGATTGGCGACCCACGCATCGCCTTCGTGGCGTTCACCGGATCCGTCGAAGGCGGGCACGCAATCCAGCAAGCAGCCTCCAAGCGCTTCATCGGCGCCGCGCTGGAGCTCGGTGGCAAGGACCCGGCCTATGTGTGCAGCGACGCCGACATCGTCCGCACGGCTGCGAACCTCGTCGAGGGCTCTTACTACAACGCCGGGCAGTCCTGCTGCGGCGTCGAGCGGATCTACGTACACCGAGACGTGTACGAGCCGTTCCTCGAAGCCTTCGTGACAGTGGCCAATGAGCTCCAACTGGGAGACCCGCGCGATTCGTCGACCACCCTTGGCCCGGTGGTTCGCATTCGCAACGCCGAAGGTATCCAGGCGCAAATCGATGAAGCCGTCGCGGCAGGCGCCCGCCCGCTGCTCGACCCAGCCCATTTCAAGGAGGCCCAGCGCGGCCTGCCCTATATGGCGCCACAAGCTCTGGTCGACGTCGATCACTCGATGCGCATCATGAGCGAGGAAACCTTCGGGCCCGCGGTCGGCATCATGCAGGTCCGGGACGACGCCGAGGCGATCGCGCTGATGAACGACAGCCTCTACGGGCTGACCGCGTCGGTATGGACGACGGACCTCGATCATGCGCAGCAAATCGGCAGACGCGTGGAGACCGGAACCTGGTTCATGAACCGGTGCGACTACCTCGACCCAGAGCTCGCATGGGTGGGCGTCAAGGACTCGGGGCGCGGATGCAGCTTGTCTGCTCTCGGCTACGCGCAACTCACGCGACCCAAGTCATTCCATCTGCGTCATAGGCCCGGATAGCCTGGTCATCGCGGTTTAGGTCGCTATAGTCGGCCCCGATGAAACCGCCGGTGCTCCGCTGCCGCCACGTCACGAAGCGCTACGGGAAGTTCACGGCGCTCCAGGATCTGTCCCTCGAGGTCTACGAGGGCGAAATCTTCGCGCTGCTCGGCCCGAACGGCGCCGGGAAGTCGACCCTGATCCACTGCATCACGGGGCTCGCAAAGCAAAGCAAGGGCAGCATCGAGGTGCTCGGCTTCGACACGATGCGTGACTTCCGCACGACCCGCCGATTGGTCGGCCTGGTGCCGCAGGAGATCAATTACGACCCGTTCTTCACGCCCCTCGAGAGCCTGATGATTCAAATGGGACTCATGGGGGTCGAACCCAATCGAGAGCGGGCGGAAAGCCTGCTGACGACGTTTGCGCTCGACGATAAGCGTGATGCGTACACGCGCACGCTGTCGGGCGGCATGAAGCGTCGGCTCTTGGTGGCGAAGTCGCTCGTCCATGAGCCGCGGCTGCTCTTTCTCGATGAGCCGACGGCGGGCGTGGATGTCGAGCTCCGCCGGGAGCTCTGGCAGGAGGTCGAGGAGCTGCGCGCCGCCGGCACGACGATCGTATTGACCACCCACTACATCGAAGAGGCGGAACGGCTCGCAGACCGCATTGGCATCCTGCACAAGGGGGAGCTCTTGTTGGTGGAGAGCCGCGAAAGCCTCTTGGAACGGCACAGTGGACGCTCGCTGGAAGACATCTACGTCGAGCTGATCCGCAAGGCAGACGGGAGGCCTGCTGCGTGAGCACAATCGCGCTCAAGACGCTTTTCATCAAGGAGATCCGCCGCTTCAGCAAGGTGTGGTTGCAGACGGTGCTGAGCCCTCTGGTGACGACGAGCCTCTACTTCTTGGTGTTTGGAGTCGCACTCGGATCCCGGCTGAAGGAGATCTCCGGCGTTCCTTACATCCAGTTCGTCGTGCCCGGCCTCGTAATGATGACGATGATCCGCGACTCGTTCTTGAACACTTCGTCGAGCCTGTTCCAATCGAAGATCAATGGAACAATCATCGACATCCTGATCGCGCCGATTGGGGCGCTCGAGATGCTGTTGGCGTATGTGGGAGCCGCCATGATCCGGGCCATAATTGTCGGGACACTCGTGTACATGGTGGCCCTGACGTTCACATGGTTTCCGCTCCATCATATCGGCTGGACGGTGTTCTTCACCGTTTTCGTGACAGCAACGCTGGCTCTTGCGGGGATGGTGGTTGCGCTGTGGGCAGAGCGGTTCGACCATCTCGCGATTTTCCCGAACTTCGTTCTGTTGCCGTTGGCCTTCCTAGGGGGCGTTTTCTACTCGATCGACCTCCTGCCCGAGCCCTGGAATACGGTCAGCCGTCTCAACCCACTTCTTTACATGGTCAACGGGCTTCGGTACGGCTTCCTCGGAGTGGCGGACGTTTCTCCAGTTTCCAGCGCGGGCGTCGTGCTGGTTTCCTTCTTGGTGCTTCTCGGAGTCGCGACCGCGTTGCTCCGCAGTGGCTACAACTTGCGAAGTTAGTCATCATGGGCAGGCAGGCATGAGCAGCAGCACCTACTTCGCCAATCCAGAGGCGCGCGCCTTCCTTCAACGGCGTGTCGCAGTTTTCGGCCTGATCGGCGCGATCCTCGGCGGCACCGCCCTGCTCTTCCGCGTGATCATGGGCGTGCTATTCGGGGTTCTCGAGGAGAC
>JBGUEF010000156.1:0-7880 GCA_041821485.1 Deltaproteobacteria bacterium | reverse complement strand
AGCCTATCGATTGGGTCAGGACCCGTAATAGAAGCGTTCGCGCACCACCTTACCATCTCGCCAGGTGCGTGCGGTGACTTGCTCGTTGCGCGTTCTCGTACCGTCTTTGAAGGTGACGTCGAAGATCCACTCCGAGTACGACCGATCTCCTTGGGCGGCGCTGCCGTGAAGCGAGCCTTCGTGGAACTCGGCGACGTTGCCGAAGAACTCTTCTTCATACTTGCGGCATGCATCCTTCCCTTCGCGGGGCGGCTCGGTGTTTTCCTGCATGACCACATCGTCGGCGTAGAACCTTTCAAACGCCTCCATGGCCTGGCCCGCCGCGATCATCTGATTGAGCTCGCGCTCGAGGCTCGCGATTTCGTTCGACATGGGAAGTCCTTTCGTTGGGGTCCAAAACCCGTTGTCTTCCCAGCTTCTAAAGCTTGCATAAACGCACGTCTATATGCGATAGATCAAGTTATTCTTGCATGAACGCAATTGTCGAAGACTGGAGCCATCTGCGCGACTTCCTGGCGCTGGTTCGTGAGCGGACGCTCGCAAGGGCGGGCGAGTCGCTCGGCGTGGACCCATCGACTGTGTTTCGCCGCATCAACGCCCTCGAGGCGGCGCTCGGCTCCACTCTGTTTGAGCGCAGAGGCCGCGGCTACGTGCTGACCGCGACAGGCGAGACCCTCGCTGCGTACGCATCGCGGGTCGAAGAGCAGGTGCTCACCCTCGAGCGCGAAATCGCCGGACGAGACCAGGCGCTCAGCGGCGCCATCCGTGTGACCACGACGGACACGGTCGCGTTGCGGCTACTCGCGCCACACTTTCGTCGCTTCCACGAGACCCACGCGTGTATCCGGGTGGATTTGTCGCTCGACGACCGAGTCTTTCGGCTCGGGCGGGGCGAGGCCGACGTCGCGATTCGTCCCGGGCCGCGGCCCACAGAGGGTGACGTCATCCCCCGCGAGGTCTCGCGCCTGACCAGCGCGCTTTACGCTTCGAAGGGGTATTTGGAGCGGGCGGGTCGTCCGCGAAGCAAGTCCGAGCTCAAGAAGCACTCCATGATCGACCTCGACGAGCCTCTCGCGCGCGTCCCTTACGCCATGCTCATCCGAAGCCTCGTGCCTGCATCACAAATCGTCTTCCGGTGTTCGACGGTGATGGGTGAAGTCATGGCGGTCGAACAAGGGCTAGGGATTGGCCTTTTACCTTCGTTTGTGGCCGATACGAACCCCGACATCGTGCGTCTCTTTCCGCCGGAAGCGGAGGTCGAAAGCTCGCTGTGGCTCGTCGTGCATCGAGACCTTCGCCACATGGCGCGCGTCCGAGCGTTCGTCGATTTCATGACCGACGCCCTCGGCTCCGAACGCGATCTGCTCGAAGGGCGTCTAGGTTGAGAGGCAATCTCTTCGCGCCGAGCACCGACGGCAACTCGACGGAGGTGTTGATGGAGGACGCCCTGGTTGAGCCGTTCGATGAGGCCTCGGACGCTTCCATGAACGGCGGAGACTGATCATGGGGCCAGGTGGTCAAAGCGATTCGATGCCAGCAACACCAGTGGTTGGCATTTTGGGGGGTTGAGGCGTTACGGTCGGGGCCTAGGGAATCGTGAAGGCCCGGTGAGGCCGAGGAAAGGAGTGTCGGATGAAGTACGCAATCATCGGTACACGCGTGTTGCTGGGCTTGATTTTTGTGGTGTTCGGCTTGAACGGCTTCTTCATGTTCATTCCAACTCCGGAGATGACCGAAGCCGCGGGATCGTTCATGGGCGCCCTGGTCGCGTCTGGTTACATCATGATAGTGGTGAAGACGGTCGAGGTGTTGTCGGGGTTGATGATTCTGACCGGACGGTACCTCCCGCTTGGGCTCATCTTGTTGGCCCCCGTGTCCATCAACATCCTGCTGTTGCATGTCTTCTTGGACCCCGCTGGCCTGCCGATGGCGATCGCTATCATCGTAATGCAGTTGTTCCTGGCTTGGGCGTATCGCGACTCGTTCAGCTGCGTGCTACAAGCCAACCCGAAACCGACCGGGCAAAGCTAACCTCCCTTAGCCGGACATCCGACCCGAAGATCCAGAGATCCGACCGTCGGTAGAGCGGTGTTTGTCAATCGAGGTTGCGCAGAAAGTCGGATTGTCACGCAACCGCGTCGGCTCATTGACCGATAGGCGCAGCTTCCCCGTGCCTCGACTGAATTGGGACCAACCCCACGACGAAAAACGGCCCCGCAAAACGGAGCCGCAGTCGCGATTTGGAGCCCCGTAGAGCGGGGCGGAGCGGGAAATGAGATTCGAACTCACGACTTCAACCTTGGCAAGGTTGCACTCTACCGCTGAGTTATTCCCGCAAAAGGACGCCTTTGGTAGCTCGCCTGGCGCCGGGCGTCAAGCTCCTGGCACCTGAGAATTAACCCTTTCAAAAAGGTGTCTGACCCCTTTTTTACTCGTAGCGGAGGCCTTCGACGGGGAGCATTCGGGCGGCCCACCAGGAGGGGGCGATTGTGGAGACCGTGCAGATCAGGAGCGCGATGCCGATGGTCACCAAGAAGACCGTTGGGCTGAGTACGACGGGGAGGTGGTCGATTAGGTAGACCTTGGGATCGAGGGCGAAATGGATCTTGTCGAGGTACGCGACGAGGCCGCCGCCGACGAGCACGCCCGCCAAGGTGCCAATGACGCCAACCACGACACCTTGCAGCATGAAGATGCCGAGGACGGTCCCGTCGGTCGCGCCCATGGCCTTGAGGATCGCGATCTCCCGCTTCTTTTCGAGGACGACCATGATCAGGGTCGCGATGACGTTGAACGCTGCGACGAAGATGATGGTGGCGATCACCAAGGTGAGCGCGATCTTCTGCACCTCGAGCGCGGTGAAGAGGTTGCGGTTGAGCTCCGACCAATCGAGGGAGTGAAAGGATCCGCCGAGGTTCTGCTCGATGCGGCGAGCGAGCTCGAACGAGGTGTCGAGATCGTGTACGCGGAGCTCGACGCCCGTCACGTTGTCGCCTTCATCGAAAAGGCGCTGGGCTTCGAAGAGGTCCGTGTAAACGAGGCCGGAGTCGTATTCCTGGAAGCCTGCCTGGAACACGCCGATGACCCGAAACTCACGCGAGCGAGTCGAGGCGCCGCCAGGCTCCGAGAGCGTGATGCCGAGCGCTGCCAGTGGCGAGATCAGCCTCACGCGGTCGCCGACTTCGACGCCGAGGTCCTCGGCAAGGGTCTTCCCGACGATGATTCCGGGCAACGCGTCGACCGGTTCCTGCGCCTCCCCTTGGGAAAGGCCGGCTTCCCACGCCGGGTCATCGGGCAATGCGAGCTCGTCCTCGTCGAGCTCACCGAGCATCGCTTCGATGTCACCCGGCTCGGCTACTTTCCCGATGCGCGGCCGCCGCGCGCGCCGCTGAGCCTCACGCTCCGCCTCCCGCCGCTCGGTCTCCTCTTCCCAGAAGGTTTTCCGCCGAGTCGGCTCCCCATCACCCAGGGGACTGTCCCCTTTTTGACCGCCATCTACATCTGGCTTGTCGCCGTTCTTAACCCCTTCAAAAAGGGGACTGTCCCCTTTTTCTGGTTTGCCGTCGCGGATGTTGCGGAGCCATTGCCAGTCTTCGTTAGGCGGGGGCTCGGCGCTGGGGGTGGGGACGGAGCCTGGGCGGCGGAGGCCTTCTAGGTTGCCGGCGATCATTTGCTGGGGGAGGTCGAGGACGGTGTGGAGGCCCTCGGCCGTGACACCCTTCACCAGGACTACGGCTCGCCGCTCGCCCTTGGTGAGCATCATTTCGTTGATCGAGAAGGGAGCGATGCCGGCGACTTCGGGCATTTCGCCGACGGTGGCCAGCACGTCTCGGTAGTCTCGGAACTCGCGGCCGTACTTCAGGACCAGGACGTGGGCGTTGACGCCGAGCACCTTGTCGCGGAAGGCCCTTTCGAAACCGGTGGTGATCGAGAGGACAGCCAGAAGGGCCGCGACGCCAAGGGCGACGCCGATGATCGAGATCAGGGTGATCATCGAAACGGTGGCGCGCTTTCTGGAGCGAAGATACCGGACCCCAATCTGAAAGCTGTAACTCACGCCCCCTCCCCCTATCACGCAGGCCCGCAGAGGGCGATCCGCAACACAGACTGGGCCGAAGCCCCGTGGACGACGCAAGGCCTCGTCTCTGCGGGGGGAACTTGCCCGCCTGGGGCCGACTCACTAGGGTTCGTGAGATGGAGCGGATTTGGCCTGTAGCGATGTGCATCGGGCTGCTGGTGGCGTGCCATCAGCAGAGCAATGTGCGCCGCGAAGTCTGGCCTCCGCCAAGCGAGCCGGCGCCCGCGGTGGCCGAGGCTCCGGCGCCACCGCCGAAGGTCCTCGACCCGGTCATCGTCGAACTGTCCGACAGGTCAACCGTGATGCAGGTGCGCAAGCAACTCGACAAGGACAACCCCGGCAAGGCGCGCGAGGTCGCAGAAGCCGCCCTCCCGAGCGCCGGCGCTCGAGACAAAGGCCGGCTCCACTGGTTGGCCGCCGTCGCTGCGCTCGACGAGGGGTACAACAGCATCGCGCTGGCCCACCTCGACACGCTCGGCACCTTCAACCATCCGCTCGCGCGCTGGGCCAAGCTCAAGCGCGCATCCCTTCTCGAGCGGCAGGACCCGGCGACTGCGGCACAGATCGTCGCATCGTTGACGGACAACTGGGCGGGCGGCGATCGCGCGCGCTCGATCGAAACTCGCACCGGCGGCTCGAACCAGTCCGGCGCACACCTCGAGATCCGCGTGGACGGCAAGCCCCCTGCTCTAGCAAGCACGCAGACCGTGCGTCCGCGCATGCAACAGAGCCTCGACAAAGCCGAGTCCCTCTACGGCGCAAAGCGATATCGAGAAGCCGAACGGCTATTCGGCAAACTGATCAAGCAACTCAAGACGGGCTCGGTGGTCTGGTGCAAGGCCCGCTACCAGCAGGGCCGCGCGCTCTTGCAAGACCGCGAACGCACGCGCGGTGCTCCTGTGATGCGCGAAGTCGCCAACAAGTGCGCCCAGATCGACGCCGATACACGCGCCTGGGCTCGTTACTATGCGGCGCGCGCCTACGGCCGCATCGGCCAGTGGGACGAATCGATTCGGCAGTACGAGAAGCTCGAGGCGGAAGCTCCTGCGCACAGCCTCGCCGACGACTCGAGCTACCGAGCCGCCCTCTCCGAGCTCGAAAACGGTAAGCAAAAGGCGGCCCTCGTGCGCCTGGCTTCGATTCCAAAGCGCTACCCCGAAGGCGACATGTGGTCCCGCGCCCTGTTCAAGTTGGGCTGGGTCCAGCTTCGTGAGGGCAACTACGATGGTGCGTACGACCGCTTCGACGAGCTCGTGACACGTGGCGGCGACGAACGCCAAGAAGGCATCACGGGCCGGGCCAACTACTGGCGCGCCCGCGCGCTGTTCATGATGGGCCGGCGCATCGATGCCGCGGACGCCTATGAGGAGATCGTCAAACGTTGGCCGCTGCGCTACTACGCGCAACAGGCGCTTTGGCGCCTGAGCGAGATCGTGCCGCAACGGGCGAAGGCCATGCTCGACGAGATGCGCGCGGGCGACGAGCCAACGCGGATGGTGTTTGCATGGCGCCATGAGTTCGACGACCCGGCCTTCGACCGCATGGTGGAGCTGCTGGCCGTCAACGAGGTCACCTACGCCTCGTCTGAAATGTCCAGGCTCCACATGCTTGGCAGTGACGTCGACCCCGAGATGGCGGTCGTGGGGGCCGTGCTCCTGCAACACGCCGGTGCGGAGACGAGGCTGAGCCGCGTGATCCGCGCGCACTTCGAGGACTTCGAGGGGCTGCTGCCGAAGGGCGAAGGCAGGTTGATCTGGGAGGCCACCTACCCGCAGGCATTCTCACCGCTGATCGAAGATGTGGCGGGCGACGAAGGGATCCCGCCCTCGTTCGTCCGCGCGATCGCGCGCGAGGAAAGCTCGTTCGACCCCGAGGTCGTGTCCTGGGCCAAGGCCTACGGGCTGGTTCAGCTGATCATGCCCACCGCAAAGCGCTTTGCGAGCGAGGTCGGCGAGAAGGCCACCCCGCGCACACTCAAGAAGCCCTCGGTCAACCTCAAGATTGGTGCGCGCTACATGGCTTGGCTCTGGAGCCGCTTGAACGAGAACCCTGCTCTGGTGCCATCGGCATACAACGCCGGCGAAGGCGCGGTCCGCCGTTGGCTCCAGGAAGACGCCACGCGTCCCCTCGACGTGTTCATCGAGGAGATTCCGTACGACGAGACGCGCCGGTACACGCGCCGCGTGCTGCAAACCTACGGCGTCTACCAGTGGCTCGCCGATGAGCAGCTCCCGGAGCTTCGCCCGAAGCTTCCTGCAACCAGCGGCCCGCAGCGCTTCAGCGCGCGCTAACCAAAGATCCTACGCGACCACTTTGGGCAGGAGCGCGCCAAACTCGATCGCTCGGTTGATGTCGCCATCGACACGGAGCTTGCCCTGCACGAACGCGATCTGCGGATCGAGGTTGCCGCGAAGAATCTCGGCAAGATGCGAAGCGCGAATGGTCAGCGTGGCATCGGCTGGCCGTCCATTGCCCTCGGTGACGCTTCGATCTTCCAGATCGATCATCCAGCTCTTCTCGTCGGCGCCTGTAATCCTCAGCTGAAACTTCCCCTCACCGAGCGAGCGGCCGGCAGGGGCTTGCTCCAGCGTGGACCTCATTTGGTTCACGAATGCGGCCGTCATCTCTGCTGCTGCCAGCGCATCGGCGCCTTCGGCTTCAGCATCCGGCTCCCGGTGCGGAAGCACCGCCGCTTCGAGCTCATTGGCCGCCTCGCGCAAGTAACGAGTGAAGACGTCCAAGTCGGGCATGACCGCAGGCGAAGAGGTCGGGCTGATCGAAAGCACGCCGTTGTAGCTGAGCACCGTGATCAGCAGCCCCATGCCGTCGACCAGTGGGGCCATTCCCATGGTGGCCAGGAGCTTGTGGCCCGCCATGTACATGTCGACCTGCGGCCCAGGCACGTTGGTGATCACGAGATTGAACACCGGGTTGTGCATTTCAGAGACACGAAACCGGGAGTAGAGACGAAGAACCCGATTGGCCAAGCCGAACGGAATGAAGTCCCAGAGGTCGACGAAGGCCCGGGTCGCGCCCGCTTTCTCGAAGGCCTTGCCGCCCTGGGTATGCTCCTTGATGACGTTCAGGCGTTCGACCGGGTCGGCCACATCGGTCGCGATGTCGAGAAACATGGCTGAGACTTTGTTTCCCATCTTGCCGCGCTCGTCAGCTCCGCGTGTCGAAACGGGGATCATCGCGATCAGCGGTTTCTCGGGAAGCTCGCCCTTTTCATCGAGATAGCGGCGAAGCGCCCCGGCGCAGATCGCGACCACCACATCGTTCAGGGTACACCCCGTGACCTTCCGAATCGCTTTGACGCGGTCGAGCTCGAGGAGTGCCGTGTTCCAAATCCGCTGCCCGGTGATCGTGTGGTTAATCGACGTGGGCGGTGCAGTCATTGGAACGGGCGGCGCCTCGACGCCCTTGTGCCGGACCTTGGCTGCGGCGCGAAGAGCGTCGCTGATCTCCCGCGTCACCCTCTTGATCTCGCTGGGCTTGCCCATGATCTTGCGAGCGGTGTGCGAGAGCACCTCGAGCTCGTTGGGAACCGGCGCAACCGCACGAGGTGGGGGCGCACGAAAGCCCTTGGGCTCCTTGGTTAGGTCGAGCAGGACGCTCATCATGTCGGCACCAGAAACACCGTCAATCGCGGCGTGGTGCACCTTGTTGATCACCGCAACGGAGCCGGGCGGCACCTGAGCAATCTGGTCGAGCCCTTCGACCAGCGTCATCTCCCAAAGAGGCCGGCTGCGGTCGAGAGGCACACTGAAGATCCTCGCGGCAAGCCCGCGAAGCTCTTTCC
>JBGUEF010000155.1:0-7882 GCA_041821485.1 Deltaproteobacteria bacterium | reverse complement strand
CTCGGAGCCAGGGCCGGCCGAGGTCGTCCCGATTCCCAACCAAGATGTGACGGGCTTGCGCTTCCCGAGCGGCCTGACGATTCCCGGTGGTACCAAGCACCGCGCGATTCTCTTCACATTCGATGACGGTCCTTCACGCAGGACCACGCCGCGCCTCCTGGACATGCTCGACGAGCTGGGCATTAGGGCGGTCTTCTTCGTGAAGAGCGAGAGCTTTGGCAACGGGAACCCCTGGGAACGCGAGCATGCGGAAATCCTCCGGGAGATCGTGCGCAGAGGTCACACCGTCGGCAACCATACCGAGACCCATCGTCAGCTTCCCCTTCTTCGCAACGCGGAGATCGAAGCCGAACTCGCGCTGAGCGAGCGGAAGATCGAGAGAGTCCTCGGCAGCAGGACGCGATTGATCCGGCCGCCCGGCGGCGCCCTGTCGAAACGTGTCGAGCAGCTCCTCGGCGAAAACGGGTACACCAGTGTGATGTGGGCGCTGTACGGTGGCGACCTCGAGGTGCGTACGCCCGAGGACGTGGTTCGCACCTTTTTCCGGGTCCTCGAGCGGCGGGAGCAGGACACAGGAGACCGGGGCGGGATCGTCCTGATGCACGACACCAAACAGCACAGTCTCGATGCAGTGCCACGTTTGGTGAGGGCCCTTCAGAAGCGCAATTGCAAGCTGCTCGCGAACGGCGAAGAACTCTACGACATCGTCGACGACCTCGGCTACTTCATTCCGGGCCACGAGCCAGACGAGACGCTCGAGGAACGCCAAGAAGAGCTACGAGAGCGCGCAGAGCGTGCGTGCAACACCGTCGCCCTACGCTGATCGGTCTCGCGTCGCGAGGACGCGCCAGACCGGCAAGCCGTCTTCGATGGCGCGCTTCTCCCGATTGGAGCGCGCATCGAACGGGTTGGCTTCGACGTAGCCACTGTGGGACGCGAGCGTGAAGCCAGCCGTCTCCCGAAGCTGCGCGACGTATTGCTCGGCGCGATGCTCGACGTCCGTCTGGATGAACAGCTCGCCGCCAGGCTTCATCAGCCGGTGGAGCTCGGCTAGGAGGGCCTCCCCGATGACCCGTCGCTTGTCATGCCGCTTCTTCCACCAGGGATCGGGAAAGTGTAGCGCCACCCGCTGAACCGATCTGGTCGGTTCAGCTCTTTTCAAGATTTCGCGCGCATCCCCGCACAGGATCGCCACATTCAGGAGTTCGTGCTTTTGGAGCCGCTCGTTGACTTTGTAGGCGAGCTTGGTCTTGACCTCGATGCCGATGAGGCGGCTCTCGGGCGCGGCGGCGGCGCGCTCGAAAAGCGACAAACCACTGCCAAAACCGATATCCAGCTCGATCGGACCTGATCCCTCGATCAGGTCTTCGAGCAGAAAGCGGCCTTCCGGAGCCCTCGGCGCCTCGTCGCGATAGAGCCAGCGTAGGTCCGAATCCGACACGAGCGCTCCCTACCGGCGGCCGCCTGCAGGGTCAAACCGGGCATGCCGCTTCTTGACCGGGAAGGTGCCGATCGCGTATGTCAGCGAGCATACATCTAGGTGAACGGGGCTTGAGTCGATGAGGATTCTGATCGTCGAAGATAGCGTGACCATGCGCAGGGTCATGGAGATGACTTTCGCAGGGGAAGACGCCGAGCTGCTTGCCGTCGAAAGCGGCGAGCTTGCACTTCAGCACGGGCGCGACTTCGGTCCGGACGTCGCATTCATCGATGCGTCGTTGCCCGGGATCGACGGGTACGAGGTGACCCGGGCGATGAAATCCGACCCGCAGCTCGCGGGCACATCGGTGATTCTGATGGCCAGCCAGCATCGTCCGCTCGACGAGGCCCGCGCTTCCGAGGTCGGCGCCGACGGCCACATCCTGAAGCCCTTCGACACGCAGGACGCCATCAACAAGGCCACCGAGCTCGCGGGCCAGGACGAAGCCTTCTACGACGCCCCCTCGATTCCCGTTGCACGGCCTGCGACGGCGCCGCCAACGGCGCGCCCGGCGACCACCCCGCCGACGCCCATCGCCCAGCCCTCCTATCGGCCGACGCCGCCGCCACTCCCGCTCAACGGTCCCTCCTCGCGGCCGATGGCGCCCCAACCGATGTCGACCGGCACACCGCTGACCGGCGCGCACGTTGCTGTGGCGTCGACGTATCCTTCGCAGCCAGTTGCCGCGGTGATCCCATCGACGTCGATGCCGGTGCCGGCGACCGCAGCGGTCAATGAAGCGCTGTCGCACTCGGTGGTGGAACGGCTGGAGACGCTCGGTCTGACACCCGACCAAGTCGAAGGCGTGCTCAAGCTTTCCGCCGAGGTCGTCGAGCGTGTGGTTTGGGAGGTCGTTCCCGAGCTGGCCGAAGCGATGATCCGCGAGGAATTGCACCGTCTCGTCGGTGACTGAGGCTTGACTGCTCCGCGATTTCGCCGCACACGATCGGTCGGATGAGCGAACCGCCTGACGAGATGCCCAAGCAGTACTCGCCGACCGAAAGCGAGGCGCGCTGGTACGACTTCTGGGAGGCCTCGGGGTACTTTGCCGCCTCTGAAGATCCTGACGACCATCGGCCGACGTACACGCTGGCGATTCCGCCCCCCAACGTCACCGGCTCGCTCCACATGGGGCACGCTTGCCGGACCACCTTCGAGGATGTGCTCTGCCGGCACAAGCGGATGCAGGGCTACAACACCCTTTGGGTCCCCGGCATCGACCATGCCGGCATTGCGACGCAGGTGGTCGTCGAGCGGCAGCTCAAGAGGGAAGGCCTGACACGCCACGACCTCGGCCGCGAGAAGTTCATCGAGCGGGTCTGGCAGTGGAAGGAGGAGTCCGGCGGCCGCATCCTTGAGCAGCTCCGAAAGATGGGCGCGTCGTGCGACTGGCCACGAACCAAGTTCACGATGGACCCCGACATGGTGCGTGCGGTCCGTGAGGCGTTCGTTCGGCTCTACGAAGAGGGACTGATCTACCGGGACACCCGGCTGGTCAACTGGGACGTCGAGTCGCAGACCGTGCTGTCAGACCTCGAGGTCGAACAGGAGGAGAATGTCGAAGGGCTGATGTTCGACTTTGCCTATCCTCTCGCAGACGGAGATGGCGAGGTGGTGGTTTCGACGACGCGTCCGGAGACGATGCTCGGGGACACTGCGGTGGCGATTCATCCGGACGACGAACGCTACGGGCACCTGCATGGCAAGTACGTTCGCCATCCCTTCCTCGACCGGATGATTCCGGTGATCCTCGATGCGGAGCTCGTCGACCCGGAGTTCGGCACTGGCGTCGTGAAGGTGACTCCCGCGCATGACCAGAATGACTTTGCGACCGGGAAGCGGCATGGCCTCGAGGAGATCAACATCTTGGAGCTCGACGGCACGCTCAACGAGAACGGCGGGCCGTTCCAGGGGCTCGAGCGCTTCGAGGCGCGCAAGGCGGTAGAGAACGAGCTCGCCAATCTCGGGCTCGCGCGCGGGAGCAAGAAACACATGATGACGCTGCCGCGTTCTCATCGTTCGGGAACGATCGTCGAGCCGATGATCTCGACCCAGTGGTTCGTGAAAATGAAGCCGCTGGCGGCGCCCGCGATCAAAGCCGTCGAGGACGGCACGATTCAGATCCTGCCGCCCGAGTGGAGCAAGACGTACTTCCATTGGCTGCGCAACATCCAGGATTGGTGCATCTCCCGGCAGCTCTGGTGGGGGCATCCGATTCCGGCATGGTATTGCGACGATTGCGAGCATGTCACTGTCGCACGGGAAGACGCGACCGCGTGCGGCGGCTGTGGCAGCACTTCGATTCGCCAAGACGATGACGTGCTCGACACCTGGTTCAGCTCCGGGCTCTGGCCCTTTTCGACGCTTGGTTGGCCCGACAAGACCCTGACGCTTAGCCGTTTCTACCCGACTCAGGATATGGAGACTGGGTATGACATCCTCTTCTTCTGGGTGGCGCGCATGATCATGATGGGCCTGCACTTCATGGGCGAGGTTCCGTTCACGCGCGTCTTGCTCGCCGGCTTGGTCACCGACGAGCGCGGCGACAAGATGAGCAAGGTGAAGGGCAACGTCGTGGATCCACTCGATGTGATCTACGGCGCGACCGTCGAAGAGCTCATTGACAAGGCCGAGAAGGCGGGCGCCAAGAAGGCCGGTATCAAGTATCTGCGGACCACCTACCCCGACGGCTTCGTGGCCTACGGCGCGGACGCGCTTCGGATGACCTTGCTCAGCTATTCGCCCCAGTCGCGCCGCATCGCGCTCTCGATGAAGCGCATCGAGGGCTACCGAAATTTCGCAAACAAGCTTTGGAACGCGTCACGCTATGCACTGATGCGGTTGAGCGGGTCTTCGACCAAGGCCACGCAACAATGCCCGCAGCCCAAGGCGCTTGCGAACCGCTGGGTGCTCTCGCGCCTTTACCAAGCGCTGGACATCACCTCGAAGGGCCTCGACGCATACCGCCTCGATGAGGCGTCCGGCGCGCTCTATCATTTTGTCTGGGACGAGCTCTGTGACTGGTTCCTCGAGGTGAGTAAGCCGGCGCTCGACAGTGGAGACGCCGCCCTCGTGCAGGAGACCGAAGCGACGTTGGTTCACGCGCTCGAGACCGTGCTTCGTGCGCTGCACCCGATGATGCCGCACATCACCGAGGAGATCTGGCAGCGGGTGCCCAAATGGGACGAAGCGCCGAAGAGCATCATGATCAGCCGTTTCCCTTCGGCACTGGTCGACGCAAAGATCGACCGCGGCGCCGAGCGCGACTTCGAAGTGGTCCAAGCGTTCGTCGGTAGCGCGCGAACAATCCGTGCCGAGCACCACGTTCCCATGAGTCAGCCTCTGAAGATCCACTGGCACACGGATGACGAAGCCAAGCGAGCGGTGCTCGAAGCGGAGCGCTCGACCATCGAGAGCTTGGCGCGGGGCGAGATGTGCTTCGAGGCCGACCCTGCCAAACTCAATGACGCTGCCGCACACTTCGACAATGCAGCCGTTTTCGTGAACCCCGGGGTGCGCGCCGCGGTACCGGGCGTCATCGACGTCGAAAAGGAACGCGACCGTCTCCAGCGTGAGCTCAACAAGGTCGAAAAAGAGCTCGGTGTCGTCGAGAAGAAGCTCGGGAATCCCAGCTTCGTGGAGCGCGCGCCAGAGGCGGTGGTTGAGAAGTCGAATCGCGATGCGACGGAGCTCCGCGAGAAGCGCGAGCGCCTCGAAGCGGCGTTGAATAGCCTTTGAAATGGGGAACTTGAATACGCCGCCCACAGATTCGACCACGGCTTCGACGAAGGGGCCGCTGTGTGTCGACCTCGACGGGACGCTGGTCGCGACCGACACGATGGGCGAGAGCTTCCTGGGGTTGCTCAAGACCGCGCCGTGGAAGCTCTTCGCGCTCCTCGCTGCCCTGATGACCGGCCGGCCCAAGTTCAAGCGCCACCTTGCGCGGACCGCGCCAGTCGACCCAGGCACACTTCCCTATCGGGATGAGGTCTTGGATGAAATACGGAGGGCACGGCAGGATGGCCGCCGTGTGCTGCTCGTCACCGCATCGGACCAGGCCACCGCAGACCTAGTAGCGGGGCACCTCGGGCTGTTCGACGAGGCGATCGGCAGCGACGGCGAGAGCAACCTCAAGGCAGGCCGCAAGGCGGAGTTTCTAGTGTCGCGCTTCGGCACCGGCGGCTTTCAATACATCGGCGACTCGTCGGCGGACCTTCCAATCTGGGCTGCCGCGAACGAGGCGATCATGGTTTCGCCGAGCCCGAGCACGCGCAGGCGCGCCCAGCAATCGCTTCCCAAGGTCACGGTTCTTTCGGAGCGGCCGAAAAAGTGGAAGGCCGTGTTGAAAGAGCTTCGGCCCCACCAATGGGCCAAGAACGTTCTGCTCTTCGTGCCGCTGTACTTCGCGCACCAGTACACGGACATTCGTCTGGTTTTTACCGCGTTGATGGCGTTCTTTTCGTTCAGCTTCTGCGCGTCGTCGATCTACGTGCTCAACGACCTGGTCGACCTTCCGGCCGACCGACAACACCGGAGCAAACGCAACCGGCCGCTTGCCGCGGGCACTCTCTCGATTCCAGAGGGCATCACGCTTTCCGTCGTGTCTCTCGGTTTGGCCATGACGCTGGCCGTGGTGTTCGTGAATCCGAAGTTTGTCTTGGTGTTGCTGGGCTATGTCGTGCTCACCACGGCCTACACCTTCGTTCTCAAGCAGCAAATGATTCTCGACGTGCTCACCCTGGCGTCCCTGTTCACCTATCGAGTCATTGCGGGTGGTGTGGCCGTCGGGGTCGCGCTCTCACCCTGGCTGCTCGCTTTCTCGATCTTTTTCTTCACGAGCTTGGCGTTCGTGAAGCGATATGCCGAGCTGATTCAGATCAAGGACGACCCTGGGCAATCTCTCAAGGGCCGAAACTACGTGCCGGCGGACATCCCGATCATCGTGTCGGCCGGGCCGGCAGCAGGATTGCTCGCGGTCCTCGTTTTCGCGCTCTACATCAATAGCCCGGCGATGGTGATGTACTACTCGCAACCCCGGGCGCTCTGGGCCATCTGCCTGGTCCTGGTCTACTGGATCATACGCATCTGGTTCCTGGCCGCGCGCGACCAGATGCACGATGACCCGGTGCTCTTTGCCGTGAAAGACAAGATTAGCCTTGCAGCGGGCGCGCTCGTGGTCGTCTGCTTGCTGGTCGCGCGTTACGCGTAGCTCAGAAGAGCTCCATCTGCCCCGGCTGCACGACGCCCTCGTGGAAGCGCACGCCTTCGAGCTCGAGGAGGAGCTGCTTGCGTTCGAGGCCGCCACCGTAGCCGCCGAGATGGTGCCCCGCCTCCACGACGCGATGGCAGGGGACGATCACCGGGACCGGATTGACATGATTGGCTTGGCCCACCGCGCGCATCGCCCGTGGCGAGTGAATCTCCTGTGCCACGCCACCGTAGGTGCGAACCTGGCCCCAGGGAATTTCCCGAAGAGCGTTCCAGACACGAAGCTGAAACTCGGTCCCACGCAGATCGAGTGGAACCTCGACGAAGCCCTCGGGCTCCCCATTGAAATAGCGGCTGAGCGGCTCGGCATAGACGGCGGGAACAGTGCTCTGGTCAGCCAGGGCGTCGCTCAGGGGCTCGAAGGAAAGTCGCAGCAAGCCAGCATCGCTCCATTCGAGCCAGAGCGTCCCAAGACCTTTGGCCTCGAACGTCCCCCAGCCCGCGACCGGAGCTTGGTTGGGCTCGTCGGCGGTGATACCTTCCGCCGTCATGGCTCGTTCGCTGTTCTCATGTTGCCTGTTGGTTTCAATTGCATGCGGACCCAGCCTTAAACAAGCCCAAAGAAGCACCGACTACTACGAGCAGTGCTACGGCGCCGACTTCGATCCATCGGTGACCCCGGATCAGCGTCGAGGCTGCTGGAGCCACTGGCTTGATGAGCAGTCTGAAAATCAGCCGCCGGAGCTCATCCGCTACGCCGAAATGCGCCTGCAACAGCTGGCTGTAGACGGGTCGACGAGGCCGCTGCCGAGCCAGGAGCCAGAGCCGATCCCGGCGCGCGAGCATGAGTACCCGCGCGCCCCGCCCGGCGAGTACCAGGCATCGGCTTGCGTCCCTCTCTGCAATGACCGCTGGGCCGGATGCAATACGTATTGCGACATGAAGGACAAGACTTGCGTCGCGGCTTGCGAGAGCGAGTTTCGGGTTTGTGTGGATGGCTGCCCTTGAGGCCGTGGCCGTGACCGTGGCCGAGACCGGTTCCGAGGCCGGTTCCGAGGCCGGGGGCCGGGGCCGGGGGGCCGTGACCGAGTCCGCGGCCGGGTTAGGGCCTGTGCCAGCGTCGGTGTCAGCGACGGTGCCAGTGCCAGCGTCGGTGTCAGCGACGGTGCCAGTGCCAGTGCCAGTGTCAGTGTC
>JBGUEF010000154.1:0-7897 GCA_041821485.1 Deltaproteobacteria bacterium | reverse complement strand
AACCATTCGGGCCAGCTGCCTCTGGACGCGGTGATGATCGGCAGCGCCATGATGCTCGACGCCGATCCGCCGCGTTTCCCGCGTAGCATGGTCGAAACATGGACCGCGGAGCTCCCGTTCATTTCGACTCTCTACCCGAGGCTCGGCCAGGTCGTCGGCTCCCCGGAGAACGCCCGGCGCCTGCTTCAGCAGGAAGAGAGCCTGATCGTCTTCCCCGAGGGCGCCCGCGGCATCAGCAAGACGTTTGACCAGCGCTATCAGCTCACCGACTTCGGCCTCGGGTTCGTGCGGCTCGCGTTGGAAACCGGCACGCCGATCGTCCCGGTGGCCGTCATCGGCGGCGAAGAGCAGTACCCGTCCATCGCCGACTTCAAGCCCCTGGCGCGTCTCCTGAACATGCCCGCGTTTCCAGTGATGCCCCAGCTGTTCTTCGGAATGATCGCCCCGTTGCCGACCAAGTACCGCCTCTACTTCGGGGAGCCCTTCCGATTCAGCGGAGATCCCGACGACGACGATTCTGCAATCGAAGAAAAAGTCTGGCTCGTGAAGAGCACGATCCAGAGCATGGTGAACCGCGGCCTGCGCGAGCGTAAGGGCGTGTTCATCTGACCGAAACCAAGTAGCCGATTAGCCGATGCCCAATCCACAAATCACAAGCCGTCACAAGCCGAGCGCACGCCGGGGGCGAGAGCCTGTTCGCGAGCGCCCCTCGGCCAGGGCGCCGGTCGCGCGTGGCGTGTTCGGACATGTGACCGAGTCACCGAAGCCGCTCGAGCCTGTTCAGCAACCCCAGCCGATTACGCAGGAGTTTCCCAAGCCCGCCAGCGAGGGGGCCGTGCTGGTCACTGGCGTGTGTGGGCGCCTCGGCAAGCTCCTCGCGCGGGAGCTCCACCGGACAGACCAAGTGGTGGGGGTCGATCGACGCCCGTTTGACGATCGGCCGAAGGACATCGTCCATCACCAGGTCGACATGCGGCGCAAGAAGATGAAAGACATCTTCCGGGGCCGGAACATTCGTGCCGTCGTGCACCTCGGCGTTCTTCACGACCCGCGGCGCAGCGATCGCGAGCGGCACTCCTGGAACATCGTCGCCTTCCAAAAGCTCCTCGACTACATGTCGCAGTATCAGGTGCCGAAGCTCGTGGTGCTCTCGGGCGCCAACGTGTACGGCCCGCAGCCGAACAACCCTCAGTTCCTCACCGAGGATGCGCCCTTGCTTGGTGCCCAGCACTTCGGCGGCATGCGCGACCTGGTCGAGCTCGACATGCTGGCGCAAAGCTTCTTCTGGAGGCACCCGGACACCGAAACGGTCGTGTTGCGGCCGTGTCACATCGTCGGCCGCGTTCACAATGCGGCCAGCAACTACCTGCGGCTCGAGCGACCGGTGATGGTGATGGGCTTCGACCCGATGATGCAGGTCGTGCATGAAAAGGACGTTGTGCGCGCGATTCAGCTCGCGCTTCGGCCCGGGGTGCGTGGCATCTACAACATCCGCGGGCCTGGGGAGATGCCGCTTTCGCGCCTGATTCGCCAAGTGGGCGGCCGGCCGCGCCAGGTGCCGACGCCTCTCGCGAAGGTCGCTCTCGATCAGCTTTGGAAGCTCCGGCTCAGCACGTTCCCGTCACAGGAGCTCGACCACCTGCGCTACGTCTGCATGGTGGACGATTCGCGGGCCCGCACCGAGTTGGGGTACGAGCCCGCGCATTCGATCGACCGGGTCCTCAAGGACGTCCGACGGCTACGCCACCAGGCGAGCTAGCGGCACCTGCCGTCGACGCAGTCCTCGCCGTCGGGGCAATCGCTTTGCATGCGGCAGTCGCTCTGCGTCTCGCTTTCGGCGTAGCAGAGGTTGTCGGGTCCGCAGAGCGGCACCTGGCCGTCGTGGGAGGCGCAGATCACATCGGGCGCGGGCGCGGTGATGTCGCATTCGGTGCGGCACATCCCCTCGACGCAGAGGCTTCCGTCACAGTCCGCGTCCGTGCGGCAGAACGGTGAGGGCGCTTGTGGGTCCGGGCTGGTGCGCGGCCTGCAGAAGCCCTCCGGGTCGCAGACCTCGATGGCGGCCTCGCAGCCTTCATCGCAGCGACGCAGGCAGATTCCCTCGACGCAGTTGGTCTTCAGGTCGGGGCACTCGCTGCTATCGACACACTCGCCGACGACAGGCTGACACAGGCTGTCTTCGCAGGCGGTGCCGGACGGGCAGCTGGTGTCAGGACCGCAAAGGAAGCGGCAGTGATTGTTGGCGCAGCTGAAACCAGCCGAGCACTGGAAATCGAACTGACAGGTCTCGATGACAGCCGTGCACAGGTTCTCGATGCAGAGCGCGTCGTTGGCACAATCGCCATCAGTGAGGCAGGTGCCTTCGGTCTCTGGCCGGCAGCTATCCCGGAAGTCGCATTCGAAACCGGACGAGCAGTCTCCGTCGGCGCGGCACTCGGCGATGGCGGGGATGTAGCAGCCGCCGTCCGACCGATCGCAATAGCTCCCAACCGGGCAATCGCCGTCCGTCAGGCAGATCCCAAAATCGTAGGCGACACAGCTGTTTGTGGATGAATCGCAGAACGTGTCCGAAGGACAATCGAAGTCGCCCTGGCAGGAGACTTGAACTTCGCGCTGCACCGGTTGCGGCCCGTAGACGGGGCAGCCGGTCAGGAGCAGCAGCAGAGGGAGGAAAGACGTCGCGCGTGAATTGGCCATATGTCTCGGACGCGCTCGGCCGGGATGTATTCACGAGCAGACGGCTAGCCCAGAAACGTGTCCTCCAAGGCCCGATTTTGGCGCAAAGCCTCGTACAGCACGATCCCGACGGCATTGCTGAGGTTGAGGCTCCGGACCGCTCCGAGGGTGGGGATCGCCCAGACGTTCTGCCGATCCTGCAGTAATTCCGGGGGCAGTCCGACCGACTCTCTTCCGAAGACCAGGGCATCGCCCGGTTCGAATGCAGCCTCGAGGTACGAACGCCCGGCGCCGGCAGAAAACAAATGAATTCGGCGCTGTGGGTCGGATTCTTCGAAGGCTTCGAATGATTCGTGGCGATGGATCTCGACCAGGTCCCAGTAGTCGAGCCCCGCGCGGCGCACCGCGTGCTCATCGATGCTGAACCCTAGCGGCCCCACCAGGTGCAGCGGCGACTGGGTCGCACCGCAGGTCCGAGCGATCGCGCCGGTGTTGGGCGGGATCTCGGGCTCGACCAAGACTACGTGAAACGGGCTCGCCATCGGGTGGGCGCGGAGCTTGGGGCCTTGGGGCATGCTGGTTCTTACGATACAGGGTAGCGGCATGGCAAAGCGGACTTGGTTGTTGGTGGCGGTGGGCGTTCTCGGCGCGCTGGTGGTGTGGCGGCAGAGCCGACCGGAGGCCCCGGCCCCGCTCTTGCAGTGGACGAACATCGTGGCCTTGCGGTCGCCGCCACCGGGGCTCGACTGGGATCGGGTCGACGCGCATCCGGCCGTCAAGGAGGCCGTTCATGGGCTCGACCCCGATCGACTTCGTGACGCTTTGGAAGACGCTGGCCTTCAGGGGCTCTGGGTTGGGGTTTCTCCAGAAGCGGTTGCCGGTGGGGAGCTTCCCCTCGCCGAGCGGTTCGCGTCGGGCGGCGTCGTGCGCGGTTTTCGAGGAGAAGCGCTGACGAGCGAAGGGCTGCTGTACGTCGTCGACCATACGCACTGGCCTGTCGTCCTTGCGGATCGCGTCCTCGCTCGAGTGGCGCGCGGCATTCTCGAGGGGAGCGCGCCCCCACCACTCGATGCCTTTCCCGAGGAGCTTGCGCAGCAGCAACCCGTGGAGGTGCTGGTTCTGTTGAGCGGAGGACGCGGTCCACAGCTTTGGCGCTCGGCGCGCGCGCAGTCGATCGCCGAGGGGTTGATCACCGCATCGCTTGCAGCGCGTGAGCGTTGGGAGGAGCGGACCGAGACCATGGGTGGGCCTCTCGCTGCCCGCCTCGATCAGCTCGACGTCGAGGTGGCGTTTCTGTTCGACGACGGCACCTTCGACCCGGGGGCGGTCTCCCTCATCGATGCGCTGGTGAAATCATCGCACGGCGTCGCGTACGAGCAGCCCGCACGCTGGCGTTACCTTCTTCCGCGGACCACCCGGACTGCGGACACTCCGACCGACGCTTACCGGAGGCTGTTCCGCGACAACGAGCTGCCCGAAGACAGCTTCGACCGGCGCGACCTGCGTCTCTATCGGCTTCGGATGCAGACCGTGTCGATCGATCAGGGTTCGGCGGGCTCGAGGCGCGCCGGCGTCCCGTCTGGCTCCGAGGAGTGATCCGAGTCCCGTTCGGCCTCGAAGCCATCGAGAGCTGGGTCGGGCTCGGCCGGCAGCAAGACCACGAAGGTGGTGCCGACGCCCTGGCGGCTTCGGACGTCGATTCGGCCACCCGTCTCGGACACGATGCGATGTGAGATCGCCAGGCCGAGGCCCGTGCCCTGCTGCTTCGTCGTGACGAAGGGGACGAAAAGGTTGGCCAGGAGGCCTGGCGCGATGCCTGGGCCGGTGTCCCGGACGCTGATCTGCACCCAGCGACGCGCCCCTCCGCCGATGCGGAATCGGTCTTGAATTCGAGTTTCGACGTAGAGGTCCCCGCCGCTCGTCATGGCTTGCACGGCGTTCTGGACGAGATTGATCAGGACCTGCCGGAGGCGCTCGATGTCGATTCGCACCTTGGGCAGGTCCGGGTCCATCGTGACGTGCAGCTCTACCTCGGCTGAATCGCATTCCGGCCTGAGGAACTGAAGCGTCAACTGAACTGCCGAGTTCACGTAGATCGGCTCGGGGTCCGTGTGGGCGGGCCGCGCGTAGTCGAGGAACGAGCTGACGACGCGGTTCAGGCGGTCGACCTCGTCGACGATGATGTCGAGGAACTCGCCTCGATCCTCGCGCTGCTCGGCAGTTTCGGAGAGGTACTGCGCGCTGGCCTTGATCGAGCCAAGCGGGTTTCGAATCTCGTGGGCCAGGCCTGCGGCCATTTCGCCGAGGGCCGCGAGTCGATCCTTTTCCTTCATCTGCTGGTAGAGCTGAGAGTTCTCGACGGTGACGGCGACCTGGGTGGCCAAGCCGGCCAGGAGCTGCACTTCTTCTCGCGAAAACGCGTCACGGAGCCGGTCGTCCCGAAGCGCGAGGAAGCCATAGAGATGGCCGGACTCGCCGAGCAGGCCCAAACACACGGAGGCCTGCAGCGCACGCATCGCGACGGCGATGTCGTGCGCGGTTTCGGCCTCTCGGTCGTCTCCGAGGAGCCTTCGCTCTTCGAGCTCACGCTCTGCGTTTTCGAGCACGGAGGACCCGGTCCTCGATAGGCGATCGAGCAGGGGCCGGGCGGGTGCCATCTCGACGCGTTCCGCGGGCTTTGGGCCGAAGTGGTTCTTGAGGATGAAGCCGCGCGCATCCGGGCCGAGTAGATAGAGCGCGCCCTGGGTGAATCGTGGAGATGCGTCGAGGCCCTCGATCAAGACCTCGCCGAGCTCGTCGACCTCGAGAATGTGCGCGAGCGACCGGCGGAGGGCGAGGATGGTCTGTTCGAGCTCGAAGCGCTCGTGGAAGAACACCTGGGAGATCCACTCCTGCACTCTGGTTCGCACGGGATCGAAGAGGATGAGGACGACGAATGCCGATACGACGACGTGGAGGAATAGCTGGTCGCCCGAGACGAGGCGCATCAGCCAGAGAATGAAGGCCAGTACGAACGCGAGCGCGGTCAACACGCCGAGGCGGCCGGCGAGCTCGTAGAGGTCGATCAAGCGGTAGTGGGTGATCGACTGGGACAGCGCATACAGGAAGACGAGGATCAGGATCGTGCCGACCGGGGGGATGTCGAGGCCGACGTAGGGGAGGTATTCGACCAGGGTGAAGAGTGCGCCAAAGCCGCCGACCAATGCGATGTAACGAAGGCGCGCGCCTTCGACGCGGGATTCAGTTTGGAAGCCGAGCTTGTAGAGGTAGCCGAGGGCGAGGGAGAGGAAGACGGTCACATAGGTGAGGAGGCCTCCAACGACGATCGCGTGATCGTAGAATGGGGTCAGCATTGCGCCGAGGAGCACCACGGCCGCCACGACGGACGCGCGGCGGAGGAAGCGCGTGCGACCGGTCTCCCAGGGGACCAGGACGCCGAAGAATCGGACCGCCGACAGTGGCAGCAAGACGCCGCAGATCAGATTGAAGCGTTCCCAGAACGGAACCCGGCCGACGACGCCGAGCATGAACGTGCTGACGTACCAAAGGCCCGTGTTGGTCGCGAGGATGCCGAAGAGCCATCGATCACGCTGGCGCCGCGTGCGCAGGAGAACGCTTGCGGCGAGCGCAAAGCACAAGAGTGCAGCAATGAACGAGGTCTGGGTCCGCGCGTCCACTCGAGAAGCCTAACAGCTCCCCCGCGCCTGGTCAGTTGCTAGACTGCCCTCTGCGATGCCGGTACGAATTCTCGACGGGGCGATCGGAACCGAGTTGATCTCCCGCGGGCTGGAGCTCGAGGCGCCCGGGTGGAGCGCCGCCGCGATCGCCGCGGCGCCGAATCTACTGGCAGAGATCCATGCCGACTATGTGCGGGCGGGCGCGACCCTTCACACCGCCAATACGTTTCGCGCCCAGCCGCGGGCCCTCGGGGAAGGTTGGGTCGACGCGCTTCGGGCCGCGGTCGGTATTGCACGCGACGCCGTTCCGGCTGGATGCGCGGTGCTCGGGAGCATGGCGCCCATCGAGGACTGCTATCGCCCCGATCTCAGCCCAGGTGCAGCGGCCCGGCCACAGCATCGAGAGATCGCATCGGCGCTCGCACACGCCGGTTGTGATGTGCTTCTTTGCGAGACCTTCGCGGACGGGGCGGAGGCGATCGTCGCGGCTGAGGAAGCCGTCGCGGCGGGGTTGCCTGCGTGGCTGTCCCTGACCGCCGGTCCCTATGGAGACCTGCTTTCGCCGGCGGAGCTTGCGCGGATTGGAAAGGACGCGGCGTCGATTGGGATCGAGCGGCTTCTGGTGAACTGCATTGCGGCCACCCAGATCGATGCGTACGTCGACGCCATCGCGGCTCTGCCTGTGCCGATTGGGGTGTATGCAAACGCGGGTAGCGAGGACGAGGCGCTAGGCTGGGGGGCGACGACTCCCCGTGCGGTTGAAGCTTATGCGGACCTCGCGGAGCGATGGGCAGAGGCTGGCGCCACGGTCATCGGCGGGTGTTGCGGTACGGGACCGCTCCACATCCAAGCGCTTGCAGAGCGCTTTGGCTAGGAGCTCGCGGCGTTTTGGGTTCCTGCGCTCGGCTCGATGAGCTCGCGCACGATGAGCAGAAGGTCGGACGGTTCGAAGGGCTTGCGGAGCCAACGCTCGGGCTGGCCGTTCGGGTCAGCATCGTCAGGAGGCGGCGCGCCGCTCATGATTGCAGCACGTGTGACCAGACCCTTCTTGCGCAGTAGTCCGAGTAGAATGTCCCCGCGCTCGTCGGGAAGCGTGAGATCGATTAGCGCCGCCGAGAATGGCTCGGTGCTTGCCAGTGCCTCCGCGGCCGTGCCGACGCAGGTCGACTCCACGTCGCTCAGCGCCAAGGTCATCGAAATGAGTCCCCGCACGCCCTCGTCGTCTTCGACCACCAGCACATGCGTGCGCTCGGCTTGATCGGGCTTCATGACCCTGCTGATCCGGGTCGACTTTGGAACCATCTCAGACTCGCGTTTGACGCTGGCTTCAGGCAGCTGAATCCGGAACTTCGCGCCTCTGCCTGGTGATGTATCGAGGCGGATGCGGCCGCCCAGCGATTCCACCGTTCCGCGGACGATAGCCAGGCCGAGGCCCGTGCCTTCGGAGCGAGTCGTGTAGTACGGATCGAACGCGCGCTCCTTCTGCGATTCGGACATCCCCGGTCCGTTGTCACGCACCTCGAGGTCGATGAGGGTGCCGCGGG
>JBGUEF010000153.1:0-7926 GCA_041821485.1 Deltaproteobacteria bacterium | reverse complement strand
CTGGTCGGGCCCTCGGCGCGTCGTGCTCTACTTCCATGGCAACGCTTCGTCGCTCCTCGCGCAGATGGAGCTGCAGAACCTGCTGCTGAGTGAGGGCTGGGATTTCGTGGGGATTCACTACCGCGGCTACCCCGGCAGCACCGGCGTCCCGAGCGAAGCCGGCCTGCACAAAGACGCGGCCGCCGCGTGGAAGTGGGTGAGCGAGGAGCTCGGCACGGAGCCGAACCGTGTTGCGATTCACGGCCGGAGCCTCGGCGGTGGTGTAGCGGTGCAACTGGCTGCCGCCGTAACCCCAGGCGCACTCGTGCTCGAGTCGACCTTCACGTCGATCGTCGACCTCGCAAAGGAACATTTTCGTTGGTTGCCGATCGGCCGCATCTTGGAGCATCGGTTCATGACCCGTGATTTCACCAAGCGCGTGTCATGCCCGCTGCTCGTCGCTCACGGAGCCGCGGATTCCATCATCGACGTGCATCATGGCAAGGAGCTGGCAAGGCTATTTCACGCGGACGAGTACATCGAAGTCGCGCGCATCGACCACAACGACATGCTCCTCGTCGGCCTCATCGCCACGCGATACCTGAACTTCCTCGAAGGCGCGGTACCCGCCGGTCAGCAGTAGAACTGGCTCGCCCATTTGCGGTACTCGGGGATTGGTCCGTCCCCGTCGCAGAGCATGGGCTTCGGCAAGTACTTCTTGTGCTCCCAGATTGGAATGTCTTGATTCATCTGCCGCACGACCTCTTTGATCACGCCGGCCGCGACACCGCTTCCTTGATCCGCCTTTCGCTGCGTGAACGAAAAGCGCGAGTCGACGGAGCCGCCGTCGATGGGCGTATGTGAGAGCAGGAGGACCGTTTCACAGATGCCGGTGAAGCGCGTGATCGTACAGCCCATACCGTGCGCCTCCACCCTGATCTCGCCTTTCACCTCCCCACGCGGCGTGCTCATGTGCACGTGTTGAACCGCGCGGCGGATGTGGCCATCGAGCGTCAGCTCCGACTCGGGGACGTTGGTGGTTCCATGCACGTAGCGGAAGTGCGCCCGATCGACGGCGTTCTCCCCGATCTCCTGATTGTGTGTCCGCACCGTCCAGCTGTGGCGCTCGAGCGCGGTCCAATCGTCGCTCTGCACTTCGGCAACTTCCGGGATCTCCCAGGTGGGCGGGGCCCCCTCGCCATGATGCCAGGCCCAGATGATCTGGTTCCGCTCGATGCAATGCCAGGGCGCCACCTTGGCCTTGGGCGGGACCTTCTTCGCATAGGGAACGTTCCGGCAAACTCCTCGCCCATCAAACTCCCAGGCGTGAAAAGGACAGCGGATGCGATCACCGTCGACCACGCCGCCGTACCCGAGGTGAGCGCCAAGGTGCGGGCAGAACGCATCGAGTAAGGCGACTTCGCCGGCCTCGGTCCGAAAAAGCACAATACCTCGGTCGAAGTAGTGAAGCGGCAAGACCGCAGCCGGCCCAAGCTCGTCGGCGTACGCGATTTGAAACCAGCCGTTGGGGATCGAAAACGGAAACCGTTCACTCATCGCGGGGTATAGTAGCATCCTGATGCGAGTTGCCTCGACGATCGTGCTCGGTTGCCTGCTGCTCGGGTTGCTCGGCTGCCAACGCGGCAAGGAGCAAGCCGTCGTCATCGATCCGAACACCATGCAGACACGCGCGACCGCGGTCCCGCGCGATCCATTCGGGTCGGCGAGCCCTGCCTACGCCAAGCTAGTCGAAGTCACCGACGCTGCGTACGCCAAGCCGTGGAGCGGCGCGCTCGAAGAGTTTGCGCCCTGGCTCGAAGAGGAAACCGTCGCAGTCGAGCGGGCCCTCGCCTTGCTGAAGCCGCTTCGCACGGGGCCAATCGACGTCTACGCAGTCGCCAACGGACGGATTGCGATCGTGTACGACAACATCGCGGATGCCCTGACCGAAGCCTCGCGGCTAGCGGAGGCAGCGGGGTTTGATGCGGACTGGAGGGGTCAAGAGGGGCGCCTCTGGGAGCAGTCCAGCGCCTTCTGGGGAAGGTGTGTCCGCGGCTGCAGCCTGGAAGGCGCCCACCTGGACGCATGGGAACTCCGGTGCCGGACCGGGCAAGCGAATAGTCTGGCAAAATCAGGGCTTTAGCCCAAACTGAAATCGCCTCGACAGCCTAAGTGAAACATGTTCTATTTCTTCTCTATGCCCAAAGGGAAGAAATCGTTGGCCCCGAATCCGGCCGAAGCGCCGTTGGTGCTCACCAAAACCGACACAGAAAGCTGGGATGACGAAGCCGATGTCGTAGTCGTCGGCTTTGGCGGCGCCGGGGCCTGCGCGGCCCTCGAAGCGAGCTCGAACGGGGCGCGAGTGCTGGTTCTCGACCGTTTTCATGGAGGCGGCGCGACCGCAATCAGCGGCGGCGTGTTTTACGCAGGCGGTGGGACACACATCCAAAGCGAAGCCGGGGTCACCGACGACGCGGATGAGATGTTTCGCTATCTGTCGCTCGAAGTGCAGGGTGTCGTTTCCGAGGAAACACTTCGAGACTTCTGCAACAAGAGCGTCGACAATCTCACCTGGCTCGAAGAGCAAGGGGTGCCATTCGAAGCGTCGCTCTGTCCATACAAAACCAGCTACCCAACAGACGACTATTACCTCTACTACTCGGGCAACGAGAGTTTCACGCCCTACAAGGATGCGGCCAAGCCTGCGCCCCGCGGTCACCGTGCCAAGGGTGCTGGTCTCCCGGGTGAGAGCTTCTACGAACCGCTTCGCGAGTCTGCGCACCGCGCAGGTATCCAAGTCGCATACGAAACACGCGTCACTCGCCTCGTGATCGACGGCCAGAACCGAGTCCTCGGTGTCGAGTACCGGCAAATCGAGAAGGGCTTGTGGAGCCAGCTGTACCAACGGCTCAACCAAGCGGCCATCAAGGTCGTCAACTACAGCCCGAAGGTCGCCAAGAACCTGCGCGCGCGTTGCTTCCAGATCGAAGCCGAGCACTCGGTGCTCAGGCGCGTCCGGGCGAAGAACGGCGTCATCCTCGCGGCCGGAGGTTTCATCTACAACCGCAAGATGGTGAAGGAAATCGCGCCGAAATACGGGACTGGAATGCCGCTCGGCACCGCGTCCGACAACGGAAGCGGCATCCTGCTAGGGCAGAGCGTCGGCGGCAAGACCGACCTCATGGACCGCATCTCGGCATGGCGATTCATCAACCCGCCGGAGGCTTTCGCCAAGGGCATGATCATCAACCAGAACGGGGAGCGGTACATCAACGAGTTCAAGTACGGCGCCGCGGTGGGCGAAGCAATGGTCGAGGAGAACGACGGCGTCGCAATCCTGATCATCAACGGCGAGCTCAAGAAAATCGCCCGCGAGCAGTGCAAGCCGGGCAAGGCGCAATGGTTCCAACGCGCGCCTGCGCTCCTCAATCTGTGGTTCAACAGCAAAGAGGCCAAGTCGGTCGAAGAGCTTGCCACGGTGGCCAAGGTCCCTGTCGACGCACTTCGCAGGACGCTCGAGGAATACAACGACGCGGCGGACGGCAAGACGACAGACCGCTTCGACAAGGACTCCGACAAGATGCACGCGATGCGCAGCGGGCCCTACTTCGCGATCAACGCGGGGATCAAGAGCAAGCGCTTCCCGTTGCCGACGCTGACCCTCGGAGGGCTCGTCGTCGACGAACGAACCGGCCAGGTGAAAGGCGAAGACGGCGGGGTGATTCCAGGCCTGTATGCCGCCGGACGCAACGCCGTAGGCGTATGCTCGCGGCAATACGTGAGCGGTCTTTCGATCGCGGACTGCGTGTACTCCGGCCGACGTGCCGGCGGTGCGGCGGCCCGAGGCGAGGTGTACTCGGCGAAGGATGCTCCGACGCCGGTGCAGAGCCCTCCCATCGAGGCAAGGGGTCTCGAAGGGCTTCCGGTGAGCAGCGAGGCTCAGGTCGCCGACCCGTCGCCAGAAACGCATCAAGGGCGGTCGCGACGCGGTCGCAACGAGGCGCCCTACCCACGTCAGGCGCTCAATCGATCGATTCGGCGACCCGGCGGAACCACGCGCGTGTCATCCACATCGCCACGCGGGCGGCTCTCGAAGCGCGCTCCCTGAGCGAGCACGACTGACTTGACGAGGGAGCACCGCGGCATAAGGGTGGCTACCGGCAATGACTGACAAGCTGAACGACCAAGAAGCCGAAGAGTGCGTCCGCAAGCTCCTCGCATACCTCGGCGACGACCCGGAGCGCGAAGGCTTGCTAGAAACCCCGCGCCGCGTTCTTGGCGCGATCAAAGAGCACTTCCGGGGCTACGAAGAAGACCCGGAAGCACATCTCTCTCGAACGTTCACCGAAGTCGAGGGCTACGATGAGCTCGTCCTGATCAGCGACATCGAAATCTACAGCCACTGCGAGCACCACGTCGTTCCGTTCGTCGGCAAGGCGCACGTCGCGTACATCCCGAACGGGAAGGTGGTGGGGTTGTCGAAGATCGCCCGCGTCGTGGACACGTTTGCCAAGAGGCTCCAGGTCCAAGAGAAGCTCACCGCCCAGATCGCCAATGCGATCAATGAGACTCTGGCGCCGCAAGGGACAGCCGTCATCCTGCAGTGTCAGCACTTTTGCATGTGTTATCGCGGCGTCCGCAAGCCTGGATCCTGGACGACGACCAGCCGTTTGACGGGGTGTTTCCTAGAGGATGAGGCCGCACGCATGGAGCTATTGACCCTGATCGGCATGCCGCGCTCGATCGGCGGTGCCGGTAGCTGACCGGCTCGATCTCGTCCAGATCGCGGCGTACAGTAGCGGCATGAGCGAGCAGCACTACGACTGGGTCATCGTCGGTTCGGGGTTTGGCGGGAGCGTATCCGCACACCGGCTGACACAAAAAGGCTACAAGGTTCTGGTCATCGAGAAGGGGCGCCGCTTCGCCGCCGAGGACTTTCCCAAAACCAACTGGGACTTGAAGCGGTGGATGTGGAACCCGTCGATGGGGCTGAAGGGCATCTTCAAGATGTCGTTCATGAAGCACATGACGGTGCTTCACGGCGTGGGTGTGGGCGGCGGCTCGCTGGTGTACGCGAACACCTTGCCCACGCCGAAGTCAGAGTTCTTCCAGTCAGGGTCTTGGAGCGAGCTCGCCGACTGGGAGACCGAGCTCACGCCGCACTACCAGACCGCAAAGCGCATGCTCGGCGCCACCCCAAATCCGCTCATGACCAAGGGCGACCACGTCATCCAGGAGATCGCAAAGGACATGGGCCGCGAAGAGCACTTCCACCCGACAGAGGTTGCGGTCTTCTTTGGGGAGCCCAACAAGAAGGTGCCTGACCCATTCTTCGAGGGGGAGGGTCCGGACCGCGTCGGCTGTACCTTCTGCGGCGCCTGCATGACGGGCTGCCGGGTTGGCGCGAAAAACACGCTCGACAAGAACTACCTGTACCTCGCCGAGAAGCATGGCGCCGAAGTCGTCCCCGAGACCGAGGTCACGGCGATCCGGCCGCGCTACGCCGGAGGGTACCGAATCGAAACCAAGGCGACGTTCGACAAGGCGCAGACCGGCGAAGTGACTGCAGACCGCGTAATCCTCTCGGGGGGCGTGATGGGCACGATGCCCCTGCTCCTACAGATGAAGGAAGACCCGCAAGGTCTGCCCAAACTGTCCGATCGTGTGGGCGACTTCGTGCGTTCGAACAGCGAGGCCTTGTTTGGCGTCGTCTCTCCCGAGAAAGGTGTGAATTTCTCGAAGGGCGTTGCGATCACCTCGATCCTCCACACCGATGACCACAGTCACATCGAACCCGTGCGGTATGGCGCTGGCTCCGGCTTTTTCCGCACCTTGCTCGCTCCCCATGCACCCGGGCCGACCGTTCTCGCCCGTATGTGGGGCGCGTTCACTGCGTTCGCACGGCAGCCGGTTCTCTGGCTCAGAGCGCTCTTCGTCAAAGACCTCGCAAAGCAATCCCAGGTTCTGCTCTACATGCGCAGCATCGAAGGCACCCTTCGCATGCGCCTTGGCCGAGAAATCCGAACGGGCTTTCGCCGCGGGCTGGTAACCGAGGTGGACGACCCCAGCCAGGCGCCGTCTGCCTTCATGGAAGAAGCCACCGAGCTCGCCGAGAAGTTCGCGGAAAAGGTGAACGGGGTACCGACCACGCTGATGACCGAAACCCTGCTCGGCGTGCCATCGACCGCACACATCCTCGGCGGCGCATGCATGGGTGCGTCGGCAGAAACCGGCGTAATCAACGCGAAGCACGAAGTATTCAACTACCCGGGCCTCTACGTGATCGACGGCTCCGCGATCTCCGCCAACCCAGGCGTCAACCCATCACTCACCATCACCACGCTCGCCGAACGCGCAATGAGCCTCATCCCCTCCAAACAAACCGCCCCATCCATTAACCCTTCGGAAAAGGGGACTGTCCCCTTTACGGAGGAGTTAAGAGTTGGGTGAGGGTTGTGTTGGCGTCAGCGGGTTCGGGGGGTTCTAGTTTGAAGGTGTCTACTACTTCGGCGCCTCGTTGGTCGCAGTAGTAGGCCCATTCGCCCCATTGGGGGTCGTCTAGTTTGATGAAGAGGGCCATGCAGGCGTAGTAGGCTTTTGCCGAGAGCTCTGCGAATGGCGTGAGGTGTTCGGTGAGGGCACCCGTGTAGATTTCGAGGAGCTCTTTGTCTTCGGCGATGTTGTCCGGGACCGGCGCGCCGCGGATGCTGCTGGCCATGTCCTCGTACATGTAGCCGAAGAGCGCCGTGCCAATGCCGCGCTCGAAGAGCGGGTGGGTGCGTAGCGCGTGTGTCGCTGCAAGCGCGCGGTCGGTCGCTGCCTGGCGCTGAAGGAGCCAGTCACGGAACGTGCCTTCCGCCCAACTCTCGATGACCTCCGCCGAGGCGCCGTCCGGTGGCTGGGGCGGACGAACCGCCACTGCTTCTTCCACCCGGCTCCAAAGCTCCTGCAGGTCGGTACTGAGCTCCGCACGCGGATACACCGGCTGCGGGACCGGAATCGGGCTGACGACCACCTCTTGCTGCCCGTCGGGGGTTTGCCGACCTGCGCAGCCAATCCCGAAAGCCACCACGATCAAAAGCCAACGCCACATTCGGCGAGATTAACAGGCGGGGATCCCGGGGGCGAGTTTTGGGCGCAAAGCTGGTTGACTTGGTTGGGAATCCACCCTTCCATCACGGTATGCCAGCCTCTCTCGTCGAGCTGAGCGACCCCGCAAGCGTCGATCGCGCCGCGCGTGCCTTGTTCGGCAGCGCCCTCGACACGAGGCCTGCGGTTTCGCACAGCACAGCGGTGTGGCGGGCCGACGAGGACGCACCTGTCACGTCGATTCGGATCAACGAACACGGCCCCAAGAGCGACCTCGATTTCCTCGCGCTTCACATGGGGCGCGCGCGGGCGGACGGCATCATCATCACCGGGAAGATCCTTCGTGAAGAGCCCGACCTGACCTATGACCTCCGCGCCGATCCACGCTGGGGAGACGCTTTGGTTGACTGGCGTGAGCGCCGCTGGGGCCTCAGCGAGCCGCCCTGGCTCTTGATCCTGACTGGCCGCGGCGACATCGACTTCGACCATCCGGTCTTCCACGGCTGGGTGAAACCCCTCATCTTCACCACCGACCGCGTGGCTTCGCGCAAGCTGGCTGCGGCCCCCTGCCCGGTCATTGCAGACGCTGCCCCGGACATCCGACGCGCCATCGAGCATCTGCAAGTCGCGCGGGAATGCGAATGCGTTTCGATCGAAGCCGGTCCGTCGACCACCCGCGCCCTGTACGACAGGCCTAGGGTCGTCAGGGAGCTGTTGGCGTCAGTCTACCTCGAACCTTCACTCGATGAACGCGCCCAGGGGGCGCCGCTGGTCAAGCTTGCCGAGGCGCGTCGCATGTTCCGCAGCGAAACTTCCGCCACACATCGGGAGCGGGGCCAGCACTGGAGCTCCCACCGG
>JBGUEF010000152.1:0-7932 GCA_041821485.1 Deltaproteobacteria bacterium | reverse complement strand
CCCGTGCGCGTTTGGATCCACTCGTCGCTCGTGTCCATCACGCGCGCGAGGGCATGGTTGGTCACCGGTTCGCCCGGAACGTAGTGTCCGGTGCCGATGATCGTCACGCCGCTCATGCGAGGATTTCGCCTTGCCAAAGCGCTTCGGGGCCGCTGCGCCGACGTACGAGACGCGCGCGTGATCCGTCGACGAGCACTTCAGGGGGCAGGGGGCGTGCATTGTACATGCTCTGCATTTCCCGTCCGTACGCGCCGGCTCCGCGGATGGCAAGGAGGTCGCCCGGCTTTACCTCGGGTAGCGGCCGGTCCTTCGCAACGAAGTCGCCGGACTCGCACACCGGCCCGACGACATCGACGGGAACGAGATCCGCGTTCGGCTCAGGCTCCGCGATTGGCATGATTGCGTGGTACGCGCCGTAAAGCGCGGGTCGAATGAGTTCGGTCATCGCCGCGTCGACAATTACAAAGCGGCGATCACCTTGCATCTTGGTGTACAGAACACGAGTCAAAAGCACGCCTGCATCGCCGACGAGCGCGCGTCCTGGTTCGGTGATGATCTCGATCCCGGGGCGGAGCATGCCGGATGCTTCGAGCCCTTCGCGGATCGCTTCGCCAAACGTGGCTGCAGGCGGGTACGCGTCGACCTCTTGCCCATAGTGCATCGGCCAGCCACCGCCCACATCGATTGCGCGCAAGGGCGCGCCTTGCTCGATGCAGTGGCGGGCAAAGTTGCCGAGGATCTCGATCGCCTTGCGAAGTGGCCGTGGCGACGAAAGCTGCGAACCGATGTGACAAGCCACGGATTCGAGCTCCAAGTGCGGGCTCTGTAGAATGCGTGGAATCGTCGACTCGGCGACTGGAATGGCGAGGCCGAACTTCGATTCGCGAAGCCCGGTCGCAATGTAGGGGTGGGTCTTCGCATCGACGTCGGGGTTGACGCGCAAGCCAATGGCCAGCGGTCGCCCGAGCTCCTGCGCGACGCTCTCGACGACGTCGAGCTCCTGAACGTTCTCGACGTGTAGTCCGCGCACTCCAGCTTGAGCGGCTGCGGCGATCTCTTCACGTCGCTTGCCGACACCGCTGTACACGATGCGCTCGGGCGGGAACCCAGCCTTGAGGGCGCGCTGCATCTCCCCGACCGACACGATGTCTGCGCCGCACCCTTGCGAGGCGAGGCGCGCGAGCACAGACAGATTGCCATTGGCCTTGATCGCGTAGGCAATCAAGTGAGGGGCGAAGGACAAGGCCTCGTCGATCGAACGGTATGCATCGTCGATCGCGGCGCCCGAGTACACGAACGCCGGAGTGTCGACGTCCGCCGCGATTGCCTCGAGGGCAACGTCTTCGCACCGCAGTGCACCGTCTCGATACGAGAACCAGGGCGACTCCGGGATGTGCACGTTGGACATGGCGGACCTTTTATGCGCCGCGCCGCGTCTGTAGTCGACCCCGAAGCTCGGCGATGGCCGCGGCCACCCGTCCGCGCGCCGGCCCGCCGGGGACATCGCGCCGCTCGATCGCGGTCTCCATGTCCAAGGCGCGGAAGACCGTGTCATCGAACGCCTCGTGGGCCGCCTGGTAGGTTGCGAGCGGAAGCTGGGAGAGCGTCTTGCCTTGCTGCACCGCCTGCTGAACGAGCTTGCCCGCCACGTGATGGGCCTCTCGGAAGGGAACCCCGCGCAAGGCGAGCCAGTCGGCGACCTCGGTTGCGTCCAGGAAGCCACTCTGCAGTGCATCGGCCATCCGGCGTTTGTCGAATGTCGCCGATGCGATGGCGCCGCTGAGCACCGCCAGGCAGTCGTGGACCGTGTCGAAGGCCTCGAACACCGGCGCCTTGTCTTCTTGAAGGTCCCGGTTGTAGGCGAGTGGCAGCCCCTTGAGCATCACCATCAGATTGACGAGCGAGCCGACAACACGGCCCGTCTTGCCGCGCACCAGCTCGGGCATGTCCGGGTTCTTCTTTTGCGGCATGATCGACGAGCCGGTGGTGAAGGCGTCGCTCATTTGCATGAACCCGAACTCCTGGCTCGACCAGAGCACGAGCTCTTCGGCAATCCGTGAGAGGTGCACGGAGCAAATCGCCAGCGCGCTCACCGCCTCGAGTAGGAAATCCCGGCTAGCGACCGCATCGAGCGAGTTGAGCATAGGCCGGTCGAAGCCGAGCGCCTCCGCGGTGGCCGCCCGGTCGATAGGGAACGTTGTCCCCGCGAGCGCGGCGCTACCGAGGGGAGACTCGTTCATGCGCTTCGCCGCGTCGACGAGACGTCCTCTATCCCGGTCGAGCATTTCGGCCCACGCCAAGAGGTGATGGGCGAGCCGCACCGGCTGGGCGCGTTGGAGGTGCGTGTAGCCGGGCATCAGAAAGTCGAGATGCCCATCGGCCTTGTCGGCCAGGACTTCGAGCAAGGCGTCGATGTCCGCCACGACGGAGTCGCAAGCCTGCCGTGTCCAGAGCCGCATGTCGGTTGCGACCTGGTCGTTGCGGCTTCGGCCGGTGTGGAGGCGGCCGCCGGCGTCTCCGATCGCGCTGCTCAACGCAGCCTCGATGTTCATGTGGACGTCTTCTTTGCTGTCGTCCCACTCGAATTCGCCGCGCTCGATCGACGCGCGGATCGTCTCCAGGCCAGCGACGATTTGCTTGGCGTCGTCGGCGGACAAGATGTTCTGGTCAGCGAGCATGCGCACGTGTGCGATCGAGCCGTCGATGTCCTGCGGCCACAGGCGCCCATCGACGTCTACGCTTGCGCTGAATCTCGTCGCGATCGCGTCCAGCTCCTGTTCGAACCGGCCGCCCCATGCCTTGTCACTCATCGTTCGTTCTCCGCTATTGCTGCATCGGCACCCGCAGGTCTACACGGCGAAGCAGGCGGGAGCCAGCACGAAGCGCCCACGCCTCGATCGCAAGGCCAGATAGAGCGGCGATGACCGGGGTCATCCAACCGAATGCAACGCCGAGCACGATGAACGCGGCGGCCAGGACGCAGGAGCCGATGCTTCGCCACGTTGCTCGCCGGACGGCCCGGGCGATCCAGAGTGCGCCGGCAGCGTCCCGCACGTCGCGACTTGCTATGACGACCCCCCGGTCCTCCAATGCGGAGCCAACCAGCCGAAGCGAGATGGGGATATCGGCGGCGGCCAGCACTGCATCGTCTTCGCCACCACGGCCGATCGCTGCGGTGACCCCTCCGGACTCGCGCAGAGCCCGTACCTCCGTCACGCGTTCGTACGGCAGCAGAGGGGCCTTGACGCCGGGCGCACCCAGTTGGGCGGCGATCCGCTCCACGGTGCGACGGTCGTCTCCCGACAGGATGACGACGTCGCAGGGCAGGTCGGTGATGCGCTGGACGGCGTCGCGGGCGCCAACGTGGACCGGGTCGAGAATGGCAACGAGCGCCTCGAGACGCCCGTCGACTGCGATGAAGATGGGCGTCAGCCCCTCGCTCTCGATGTGAGCGGCATCATTGTCAGCCGTGGCCACGCTGATGCCTTCGTCGAGCAGGAGTTGCCTTCTGCCGACGACGACGGGGACACCATCCGAGGTCACCGCGGTCACCCCGAGACCAGCGTGCACGCGTTCCTTGCGCACCGTTGCGGCGGCATGGCCGTGCTCATCGGCGTAACGTTGGATGGCCCGGGCGACGGGGTGGTCCGCCGCCGCCTTTTCGGCCGCGGCCGCGAGCGCGAGAACCTGCTCGAGGTCCGTAGTTCCGAGTGAGTGGGCCTGCTGAACGATGGGCTCTCCGGCGGTGAGGGCGCCCCGCAGCAGAATTGCGGTCGTGCCCGTTCGCCCTGCATCGCGGAGAGCGCGCGAGCTGCCGAACAACATGCCCCGGCGCGCGGAGGCTAGGGCGCCCGCGTCTAGCGGGATGTCGAGCGCGGCCAGGAGAGCCAACACGGGGACTCCGAGCAGAAAGGTGGCAGCGCCGGCTGGTCCGGCCCAGATGAACGCCGCAATCGCAGCGGGTGCCAACAGCAGCCAGCTCCATCGCGTGACCGCGAAACGGAGCCGGGACGCAATCGCATGGTCCTGTTGCTTGCGTCGACCGAGCTCGATCGCCCGAACGATGCCACGGTCGTCGCCGGTTCGGCGCACCCTAATCGTGGTTGCGCCCTCGAGCATGCGTGTGCCGGCAAGAATGAAGTCGCCCTCGTCGTAGGGTCTCGTGTGCGCTGCCTTGGGGTACCGCAAGCCCAGCCCGGAGCCTTCTTCGATCATGCCATCTGCGGGCGTAAGCTCGCCTTCGAGCACGACCACGAGATCGCCTTGGCGTAAGTCTGCAGCCGGCACCTCTTCGTATGCCAAACGGTCATGAGAGGGAACGCGCGCCTTGAGCGGCAAGGTTTCTCGAAGCTCGCGTGCCGCGGCGTGCAGGGACGAGAACAGCGAGCCGTGAACCCAGTGGCGAACGGAAACTGCAATGGCTGCGACCGCCGCTCCGACGAGTGACCAGCGCTGCGCTTCAGGGCCGGCTGTGAGCAAGCTGGCAATGACGGCGAGCGCAAGGCCGAGTGGCGCAACCACCCGGAGGAACTCCGTTCCCCGCAAGGTCGTGAGCTGGATGCGCGTATTGACGGCAGCACAAAGAACGACGAGAAAAGCTCCGAGCCACCCGACCTCCCGGTTCGGCGTCAGGAGCAGCAGGGCCAGCGCGAGGAAGGCGAGGCCGGTCGCGATGGCTGGATCGTAGAGGCGCGGATGGGAGCCTTCACCGTTGCTGGCGTCGCCCTCACCCCGGACCACGGTGGCTTCCCGGACCAGGTCCGGAATGGACGGACGTTCGACGCGGGGTCGCTCTGAGGGCCTGTGTGCGGGGATGTCGAAGTCACGTTCGCCTTGCAGAAACCGAGCGCTGCATTCCGTGCCACAAAGGAAACGGACCCCGTCCTCGAGCCACAGCACACGAGCCGAGCGCAGAGGGTCGACGCCCCGCCCACAGGCAGGGCATGGCTGAGATGGAAGCTGAGGCCGTGCTGGGACCATCTATCAGGGCTCCTACGAGGAATCGACATCGGGTCAAGGACGCGGTAAGGGAGCGCCCGGAGGTCAGATGACGACGCGTGTGGAAACCGATTCGATGGGCCCGATCGAGGTGCCTGCGGACAAGTACTACGGCGCACAGACCATGAGGTCGCGGATGAACTTCCGAATCGGCAAAGAGCAAATGCCGATCGAGATCGTCCATGCGTTTGGAATCCTCAAGAAGGCAGCCGCGCTCACCAATTACGAGCTCGACAACCTGGATGAGGACGTCTGCGATTTGATCGTTCGCGCGGCCGATGAGGTCATCGAGGGCAAGCTCGACGATCATTTCCCGCTGGTCGTTTGGCAAACTGGCTCCGGGACGCAGTCCAACATGAACGTCAATGAGGTCATCTCGAATCGCGCAATCGAGCTGGTCGGCGGGGAAATGGGCAGCAAGAAGCCCGTTCATCCGAACGATCACGTCAACCGCTCCCAGTCCTCCAACGATACGTTCCCGACCGCCATGCACATCGCGGCGGTCATTGGGGTGGAGGAAATGCTCCCGAAGGTCCGGGTTCTGCGCGACACCCTGCACGGCAAGGCCAATGCATTTGCCCATATCGTGAAGATTGGACGAACCCATCTTCAAGACGCGACGCCTCTGACTCTGGGGCAAGAGATCAGCGGCTGGGTCGCCCAAATCGATCACGCGATGGCCGCGGTCGAGGCAACGATGCCTCAACTGCGCGAGCTCGCGCTCGGGGGCACCGCAGTGGGCACCGGCCTCAACACACATCCGCAGTATGCCGACCGCGTCGCCGAGAAGATCGCGGCGCTCAGCGGCAAGAGCTTCGTGTCGGCGCCCAACAAGTTTGCCGCGCTTGCAGCGCACGATGCGTTCGTCGGAACGAGCGGTGCTCTCAAACAACTGGCGGTCGCGCTCATGAAGATCGCGAACGACGTGCGTTGGTTGTCGTCGGGTCCGCGGTCGGGGATCGGAGAACTTCGCATCCCGGAGAACGAGCCTGGAAGCTCGATCATGCCTGGCAAAGTGAACCCGACGCAGTGCGAAGCGATGACGATGGTTTGCACTCAGGTGATGGGGAACGACGCGGCCATCGGAATCGCCGGCTCACAGGGCAACTTCGAGCTCAACGTTTACAAGCCTGTGATGGCGTACAACCTCCTGCAGTCGATTCGGCTGCTCGGTGACACGTGCCAGAGCTTCAACGACAACTGCGCCGTAGGCATCGAGCCGAACCTCGAGACGATCGATGACAAGCTGCGCCGCTCGCTCATGCTGGTGACTGCCTTGAACCCGCTCATCGGCTACGACAACGCCGCCAAGGTGGCCAAGCGCGCATACAAGAACAACACGACGCTCCGCGAGGCGGTGGTCGAGCTCGGCCTGCTGACGGGCGAGCAGTTCGACGATGCGATCACTCCGGAAGACATGGTGGGGCCCCTCAAGGTATGAGCGTCGAGATCAAGCAGCACCAGCCTGGCAAGGATCTGAAGGACTTCATTCAGGTTGCCTTCGAGGTGTATCGGGACGACCCGGCCTGGGTGCCGCCGCTGCACATGGAGATCACCGATCGGCTCACGCCAGAGAAGAACCCGTTCTTCGAGCATGCCGAGGTCGCGTTGTTCACGGCATGGAAGGACGGGAAGGCGGTTGGCCGAATCTCGGCGCAGATCGACCACGAGCATCTTCGCATCCACGAGGACAATGCCGGGTTCTTTGGCTTCTTCGACACGGTGGACGACCAAGAGGTCGCATCGGCGTTGATCGCCGCGGCGGAGGACTGGCTTGCGAGCCGCGGAATGACCGTCATGCGCGGGCCCTTCTCGCTGTCGATCAACGAGGAAACCGGGTTGCTCGTCGAAGGGTTTGACTCGCCCCCAACGATCATGTCGCCGCATCACCGCTCGTATCAGGGAGCGCTTGCCGAGGCGGCGGGTCTGCAGAAGGTGAAGGACTGCTACGGGTGGAAACACCAAGTGGTGCCGGCGCCCGCGCGCGCCCAGAGGGCTTGGGAGGCCATCACGAGCCTGCCCGAGGTTCGGTTCCGGTCGGTAAACCCGCGCAACCTCAAGAAGGAAGTGCGGGACATCCTCGATGTCTTCAACGACGCCTGGCAACACAATTGGGGCTTCGTTCCTGCCACCGACGCCGAGGCCAAGAAGATGGCGGCCGACCTACAGCTCATCCTCGACAAGGAGCTCTCGTTCTTTGCCGAGATCGACGGGCAGCCGGTCGCGATCTGCGTGTGTCTCCCCAACCTCAACGAAGTGATCTTCGACTTCGGGGGGAAGTTGAACCCCGTGACCGTCGGGAAGCTGATTTGGCGATTGAAGATTCGCGGGCCGAAGTCAGCTCGCCTGATGCTGCTCGGCATTCGGACGGACTTGCGCGGCAAGAAGCGTTATGCGCCGCTCGCCATGGCGGTCATCGCGGAGCTCGTGCGACGCGGGTTGAAGCAGGGCTACGAATGGGCCGAGCTCGGCTGGACCCTCGAGGACAACGGCCTGATCAACGCGGCCATTCGGAGCATGGGCGCCACGATCTACAAGCGCTACCGGCTGTTCGAGAAGCCCATCGGCGCCTAACGGCGGATGTCCAGACGCTCCCCGTCGGTGGAGATGATCACGCCGCCGTGAACGTCGGTCCGAAGCACCTGTGCGCCTGCCGCGCGCAATCGCGCGACCACCTCCGAGCTCGGATGGCCGTAACGGTTTCCAGCGCCGCTGCTGATCACGGCGACAGAAGGCCGGGCTGCCGAGACAAAAGGCGCCGAGGTCGAGGTTCGTGAGCCGTGGTGGGCGACCTTGAGCACGTCGGACGATTGGATGCGGCCTGCGGCGACGAGCAATTGTTCTGACTCGCGCTCTAGGTCGCCGGTGAGCAGAAAGGAGCGCCGCCCGAAGACGAGCCTCAGCGCAATCGAGTTGTCGTTGAGCCCAAGCGCC
>JBGUEF010000151.1:0-7936 GCA_041821485.1 Deltaproteobacteria bacterium | reverse complement strand
CTCGGTCACGGGCATTTCGAAGTTAGCCATCTCTGTTACCTCTTGGTGTCAGGCGCTCTGCAACGAGCGCTTAGTCAAATGGCGATCACCTTTCGACGAGTTCCAACCCCTTGCCAGGCCCGTGGTTTTCGAACACGCGCGCTCCCGCGTCGTGGCCTACCAGAATCCATGTCTTTGCCATCGTCTCGCCTCCTAGTCGGAACTCAGGAGGCCGGCAACGAGGGAAGCGGTCGCAGCTCGACGATCTGCTTCGTATCGTCCCGGGCGATGACCTCAACGCTCGAAAGCATCCCACCCTTCTCGCGGACGTAGATTTCCTTCGGCCTTTCCACCCGGTGGGAGATGTTGGAGGTTGCGATCTCGAAAACCTCGTCGTTCGAGTCGTAGCTCATCCCCAGCAGCGGGCTGTCCTCCGTCTCGAGCTGCACACCGATGTCGTCACCCAATATGGACACCCCGACCCGCATCGAAGGGAGCCGCTTCGCGACCTCATCGAAGTACCTCTGCCATTCCGAACGTTCCAACTTCCGTGTCGTCATCGTCGCCTCCGGTCCTAGGCCCTCACATGAAGCAAGGCCCGTGCCTGATCTGGAACACTCAAGTTCCGCCGCATCAGGGGAGAATCGGCGCAAACGATGCGCAGATTGGCTTGGACACGACAGAATTGCGTGTCGCCTGGGAGTCGGGTTCGTGGGCGGAGCGTCCTCGACGGGTATACTCAGCACCCCTGCGCCACCGGATTGTGATGGGCATGCTGAAAGCGGATCTCGAAGCGGCTGGCTTCGAGCTGGTCGAGACACACATCTCCTGGGTATTCCTCGGCGAGGCGGAGGTGTTCAAGGTCAAGCGTCCGGTCGACGTGGGCTTCCTCGATTTCACGACTCTCGAGAAACGACGCGAGGCCTGCGATGCAGAGGTGCGCCTCAACCGGCGACTCGCGCGCGATGTGTACATCGATGTCGTCCCCATCACCGTCGACGCCGCAGGCGTCCACGAAATCGCAGGACGAGGCACAGTCGTCGACTGGGCCGTTCATATGCGCCGGCTCGCGATGGAAAGCCGCGCGGATGAGCTGCTAAGGGCGGGCCTCCTCGAGCCGGGGCACATCGACGAGCTCGCGGTTCACATCGCACGTTTTCACGAAGGCCTGCGCTGCGATGCGGAGACATCCCGGCACGGGGACGTCACCACGATTCGTCGCAACGTGAAGGAGAACTTCGCGCAGACCCGAGGCTCCATCGGCGACTACCTGAGCGCGGAGCAAGCAAGCGAAATCGAACGCTGGCAGGTCGACGTGCTGGGCGACGAAGAACGATTCACGGCGAGGGTTGAGACGGGCCGTGTTCGTGATGGCCACGGCGACCTGAGGCTCGAGCACGTTTACTTCGGGACAGACCGGTCGATTACGATCATCGACTGTATCGAGTTCAATGAGCGCTTTCGCTACGGCGACATCTGCGCAGACATCGCATTCTTGTCGATGGACCTTGCCTGGCATGGGCGCGTAGATCTCGCAGAACGGTTTCTCGCTCGTTATGCCCGGGAATCGAATGACTATGATCTCTACTCGGTGGTCAATTTCTACGAGAGCTATCGCGCCTTCGTCAGAGGCAAGGTGGCGGCGTTGCTTGCAGACGATACCGAGGCATCGACGGATGCGAGGGAGCGCGCTCGGCGCGAAGCCAGGCGGTATTTCCTCCTGGCCTTGGCATACGAACGCCCTCCACTGGTGCCCCCGAGAGTCGTGTTGGTCGGCGGCACGATCGCGAGTGGCAAGAGCCGCACCGCAGCGACGGTCGGAGCCTTGCTCGCCGCTCCCGTCGTCAGCTCGGACCGCACGCGCAAGCACCTCATGGGCCGGGGTCCAACGGCGTCGATGCAAAGCAAGGCCTGGTCGGGAGCCTACTCGCCAAGCGTCACCGAGGCGGTCTACGAGGAACTTTGGCGGCTTTCCGACGTCATCATCTCATCGGGGCGGCCAGTCGTGCTGGACGCCTCCTTCCGAACGGCGGCGATGCGCGCCACCGCCCGCCGCCTGGCGGAGCGGCACGGGGTCCCGTTCTTGCTCGTCGAATGCAGCGCCCCGCGCGAGCTGATTCTGGAGCGCCTCGCCGCACGCGACAGAGTCGGCGCACACGAGAGCGACGCCCGAACCGATGTGCTCGAGGAGTTCGAGCGACGCTTCGAACCGATCGACGAGCTTCCGCCGTCGGAGCATTTCCGCCTCGACACCTCTCGGCCTCGCGAGGATACCCAGAAGGAGCTCGAAGCGATCTTCGGCAGTTAGGCTGCTCCTCACGGGCGAACCGCAAGAACAGGCACCGGAGAGTACCGGAGGCAGTACTGCGAGGAGCTTCCAACCATAATCCCACGAAGACGTCCCTGCCCCCTGCAACCGACGAAAAGGAGGTCGGCATGAATGTCGGCGGCGGCATTGCAGAGCATCTTGCCAACCGGTCCGTCTAGCACTTGCATGGTCGTGTTGGGCTTCAAACCCTCGCTCGCAATGAGCTGGTCGAGACGCGAACGCGCTGTCGACGCGAGGCCTTCCAGCACGCTCGGCCATTCCTTGGGCATCATGGTCTCGGTGATCGGATGAGGTACCACGTGGAGCAGAGCCACCTCGCCGTCGATCCCCTCGGCTACATCACGCGCCCAACGGACCGCTTCGATCCCGTGGGCAGAAAAATCGACACCTACCGCGATGCGCGCTCCCGCGTAGTCTTCACGAAGCCGCCCGCACGACACTAGGACGGAGCAAGGCGCCTGCCGAACCACGCGTTCGGCCGTCGAGCCAAGCAAACGCTCCGGGAGGCCGATCGCGCCAACAGGATCGCCCACCGCGATCAAGTCGGCATTCACCGAAACCGCGGTCCGCAGAATCGTCTCCCATGGACGACCCTCCTCACACGACGTCTGGCAATTCAAGCCGAGCGCTTCGCATCGTTGTCGTTCGCTTTCGAGCTCTCGCAGCGAGTTCTCGAAGCGCCCTTTGAAACGCTCGCGAAGCGCTTGAGCAGCCGCCCGCGCAGCGATCGGAAGGTCCCGCCACGAATGCTCGAGCCCTACTTCGCTCGCGTGCACCAACCACAGTGTCGCTCGGGTCGCTTGAGCGGTCGGTATTGCAAGCTGCATCGCGCGACGCCCAGACTCTCCGAGGTCGACTCCCACAACGATGGTCCTAATGGCCATGACTCAAGCCGGAGCAAGCACCGTGCCAGATCAGGCGCCCGGGTCGGAAAGCTCCTGGATCGCGTACTCCACAAAATCAGAGTCGGTCAGCATGCCCACCAGCTGCCCTTGTTCGACCACCGGTACGCACCCGTACGCATGCGAACGCAGCGTGAGCGCGGCCTCCAACGCGGGAGTATCCGGGTAAACCGTGTGCACTTCTTTCGTCATGACCCATCGGGCTTCGATCCAACGATTCATGTGCGCTTGTTCGGTCGACAGGGCCCCCGAGAGACTCCCCTCCTGACTGCGGAGCACATCACGATGAGAGATCAAACCCAGCAGGCGCCCGGAGTCTGCCACGGCGACGTGGCGAATATTGTTCGTTTCCATCAACTGAATGACATCCCGAAGCGGACTGGTCGGACCGACGGAAACCGCCGGTTTCGTCATGAGATCTCGTACCAGGAGCTGCGACATGTGCTCTACCCAAAGCATGTTCCATGCCAGGCCTGGTCGGCGAGCCCAATGGCGCATATTATTCGCTTCGGGAAATCATGACTGCAGATTTTGCGCCATAACGGCTCGATAGACTTCATGTATGGGCCTATTGGCCCCAACCTCGCTGGGCTCGGATTTTGCTAGTGATCACTTTGGTATGTCGAACACATTCTACGAGCGTTTGAGCGCCCTCGACGCGTCCTTCCTCGACGTAGAGAGCAAGGCTGCTCCCATGCACGTGGGCGCAGCGCTCCTTTTCGACGCGAGGCCTCTGACCCTCGAGCACGGGGGCCTCGATATCCACCGCCTCACGAAATACACCGAGGCGGCGTTGGATTCCATTCCCCGCTACCGGCAGCGCGTCGAATGGATACCTGGGTTTGGGCACCCGGTCTGGGTCGATGACGAGCGTTTCAACATGCGCTTTCATCTGCGCCACACGCGGCTGCCGCTTCCCGGCGACGAGCGCTCCCTCAAGCGCTTGGTTGGGAGGCTGTTCTCGCAGCACCTCGATCGGAGCCGGCCGCTCTGGGAGTTCTGGGTCGTCGAGGGCGTCGAGAACGACCGCTTCGCGCTCATCATCAAGGTGCATCACTGCATGGTCGACGGCGTCGCCGGGGTTCAGCTCATCGAGGCGCTGTTGCAAATCGGCCCGGACGCCGTGGAGCGAGAGCCCGACGAATGGCAGGCACGCCCCGCCCCGAGCCGAGCCGAGCTCATCCTGAACGAGACCAACCACCGCATCGATGGCCTGCGTAAGCTCAGCCACTTCATGCCGCGCGTTCGGGAGAACTTCCGGGGCCTGTCGAACGTGATGCGCTCGGGCATGAAGCCAACACCTAGGACCGCCTTCACAGAGCAGGATATCAGCCCCTACCGCCGATTCGATTGGACCTCGGTCGGCCTCGATGAAGTGAAAGCGATCGGAAAATCGCTGGGCGGGACGATCAACGACGTGGTGGTCGCGACGACAACCGGCGCCGTCCGCCGTTTCCTTTTGCGGCGGGGCTCCGACGTCGACTCGATGGAAGGATTCCGCACGGTCCTGCCCGTGAACACCAGAAAAGCCGGTGGCCTGTCGGTCGGCAATCACGTGGCCATGCTGCTCGCAGACCTGCCCGTGAGCGAGCCCGACCCACTCGAACGGCTACAAAAGGTCGTTCGTGTGACCACCGAGCTGAAGAAGGAGTCGAACCAAGCCGGGGGCGCCGAGCTCATCGAAGACGTCGCCGATCTCACGAGCAAACGCCTCGTGTCGGAGCTTTACCGAGCTGCAATGCGGTTGCGCACGTACAACCTGATCATCACCAACGTGCCGGGCCCGCCCGTCCGTCTCTATATGCTCGGCGCGCCAATGACCGCGATCTATCCGATGGTCCCGTTGATGCAGAATCAGAATCTCGGCATCGCGCTATTCAGCTACGCCGGTGTGCTGCACTGGGGCTTCAACGCAGACTGGGAGTCTTTCCCCGACGTGCACGAGTTCGTCGACGACCTTCTGGTTTCGTTCGCGGAATACAAGAAGCTCGCTGCGGCGCACGCACCTGAAGTCTCTGGAGGCAAGGAGGCCTCCGCGCGCGCTTAGCAACCAAGGTGCCCCATGCAGGCACGCCACCCCTAGAAGAAAATAGAAGTGAAGTGACTATGACTAGCATCAATCCCGCGTCTGATTTCCCGGAGAACCAACCGAGGGCGGAAGGCTCCAAGGGCCGAGTGCTGATCGTCGATGACGAAGCGAACGCCCGCAATGCGCTCGCGGAGCTCATGGACGACGCCGGGTACTCGGTGAGCACCGCCGCCGACGGACGCACGGCCCTCCTACAAATGGAACAGGTCGATCCCGACGTGGTCCTCACGGATCTGAAGATGCCCGGCATGGATGGGCTGTCGTTGATCGAGCGTGGGCGCCCGATGTCACCCCACTCGACGTTCATCGTCATGACGGCGTTCGCAACCATCGACACCGCAGTGCAAGCGATCAAGCTCGGCGCGGAGAGCTACCTCACCAAGCCTCTGGAGCTCGACACGGTGATCGCGATCGTCGACCGTGCGCTCGAACGAACGAGGCTGTCTCGAGAGGCTGCCCAACTCCGTGAGCGCATGGACGATCGCTTCCACTTCAACAACATCCTGGGCGAACACCCGTCCATGCAGCGTCTGATGAAGAACATTGCGCAGGTGGCGCGGAGCCGCGCCACTGTGTTGATCCATGGTGAAACCGGAACGGGAAAGGAGCTCATCGCCGCGGCGATTCATCAGAACTCGAAACGAAAAGACAAGCCGTTCATCCGCCTAAACTGCGCATCATTGAGCGAAACCCTGCTCGAGTCCGAGCTCTTCGGTCACGAGCGTGGCTCGTTCACCGGAGCGATGGTGCGGCGTGAGGGGCGATTCAAGCAAGCCGACGGCGGCACGCTGTTCCTCGATGAGGTGAGCGAAATCCCGACGAGCGTTCAGATCAAGCTCCTCCGCTTCCTCCAAGAGCGGGAGTTCGAGCGTGTTGGAGGCAACGAAACGCTCAAAGTCGATGTGCGGGTCGTTGCGGCTACAAACCGCAACCTGAAGCAACGCGTGGAGGACGGCCGCTTCCGCGAAGACCTGTACTACAGGCTCAAGGTCGTCCAGCTCGATGTGCCTCCGTTGCGCGTCCGCCGAAGCGACATCCCACTGCTGGCGCACGCGTTCCTTCGGAAGTACGCCGCGGAGAACGATCGCTCGGTCCAGGGCCTCTCGGAAGAAGCACTGCAGCACCTGATGATCTACCCTTGGCCCGGAAACGTCCGCGAGCTCGAGAACGCCATCGAACGGGCCGTGGTCATGTGCGACGGCGACCTGATCGACCGCGACGACCTACCGACGTCCGCCCACGGAGACCTGCAGAATGGTTCGGTGATGGCGCTGATTCCCGGCGTCACGATGTCCGAGCTCGAGCGGATCGCGATTCTTCGAACAATGGACGCGGTCGACGGCTCCACCGCGCGCGCTGCCGAGATCCTCGGAATTAGCCAGCGCAAGATCCAGTACCGCGTGAAGGAATGGGGCTATCAGTCCGCAACCATCGACTAGAGCCCGATCGGAATCCACACAGACGCCTGCGTTCCACCCTCTGGAAGCGCCGTCAGCTTCGCCGTGCCTCCGTGCAGTTCCACGATTCGCTTCACGATGGCCAAGCCGAGCCCCGTACCTGCGTCCTTGGTGGTGACGAACGATTCGAAAGCCCGCGCTGCGATCTCGGGTGAGATCCCGGGACCGTTGTCGATGACGTTGACTTCCCAGCTGCCATCGTCGAGCACGCGGCTGCGGATCCGGACGGTAGACTGACCGCAGTCGGCGACCGCTTCGACCGCGTTCGTAATCAGGTTGTTGACGACTTGCTTGAGGCGGTCGCGCTCGGCAACGAGCACGCATGACCCCAGGTCGATGTCTTCGATGAACTCAATCCCCTGTGATTCGATCTCGGGACGGCGAAGCTCCACAACCTCCTCGAGCAGGACGCGAACTTCACACCGGACGGGTTCGAGCCTGCGCGCTCTCGCCAAGTTCAGGAAGTCGTCGAGCAGGAGAGACAGCCTTCGGAGCTCGTCCTGAACCACGTTGGTTCGCGTCTCGATCTTCCGGCGGATCGACGCGTCTTGAACTCGGGCAGCTGTGCGCCGCAGAACATCGAGCTGCAGCGTGGCTGCATTGAGGGGATTCCTCACTTCATGAGCCAGGCCTGCGGTCAGCCTGCCCATCACCGCAAGCGACTCCGCCTCGGCGGTCTTCTTGAGCACATAGTCCTCGCGATACGTCTCGAGCATGATCGCGAGCTCGATGTCACAAATCTGGTCGATCGCGCAATGGTCTTGGAACGGTCCGAAACCATCCTCGGAGGCCTCGGACAGAGCGTGATGCAGCCCTAGCCGGACCACGTTCATCGCCGCGAGCATGTAGCGCTGCTCGAGGCCGACCTTCACGTGAACGCGCCCGATCCTCGCTCGCTTCTCCAGGTAGCTCTGGTCGTAGGGGCCGGTGAACAGCCCTTCGAGCCAATCCTCCAGGGAGACCTTGAGCCGTGCTACCTGAGCCTCACTCTTCAACACTGCACGAGCGCCGGGATCGTCGAGAATGGCCTGATAGAACACGTCGACGACGCCGCGGTGATATGGCCGCATCCGAGTACGCATCGCTTGCAAGCGACGGGCCGCGTCGTCGTCGAACCGCACGTACTCCCTCAGCGCGGACAGCAAGTTGGTGTCAACCATCACGCCTGGCTAAAAAATTG
>JBGUEF010000150.1:0-7970 GCA_041821485.1 Deltaproteobacteria bacterium | reverse complement strand
GCCGTCGCCTCGGATCACACGATGGCAGGGAAGGGCTAGGCACACGGGGTTGGCGGCCATTGCGTTGCCCACGACACGGCCAGACGTTCCGACCTCTGCACCAAGCTCTCCGTAAGACCGCGTCTCGCCGGGCGGGATGCTGCGAAGACGACGCCAGATGCGTCGTTGCAGCACGGTTCCCTGAACGTCGACCACGAGCGAGTCGAGCGCGCCTGACGAGCCAGCGAAATATTGGTCGATCGCTGCGCCAATGGCGGGGTCCGGATCCGCATGCCCATCCTGCGCCTCTTTCATCCCTTCCGCGAACCCCATCGATACGAGCCCGCGCTCGTTTCGGTACGCAACCACTTCGCCGATCGGCGTTTCGCGCTTCGTGACAAACAAGGTCATCGCTCTACCTCCACTCCGGAGACTATCGCCGCTCCGGTTCCAATGCTGGCGGCTTTCGGACCCGCAAGTGTCTGCTGCCCGTTAGTTGAACGGCAGCTCGAGTTTGGGGGCGCCTGGCGCGAGGACTGAGGCACCCACCACCGCAACGGCTGGCAGCAGTGCCAGGTAGCCCAGGGTGAGCAGCGTCGACTTGTGCGACGACGGCGAGTTCGACGTGATCAAAAGGCCCTCGTCGGTGTTTCTCGCGACCCAGCCCACCGGATAGCCGACATCCGGCAGGAAGAAGCGGGCGAGGCTCGTGGCGATCGAAGAGCCGTCGACTGCGATCACGCGATCGAGAAAGGCATGCATTTGCCGCGTCATCCGTGGTGAAAAGTACGTCAGCCCGTTTCCAGTCATCGGGAGTTGTTCGAACGCGCGGGCAAATTCCGCTGTCTGCGCCACGCCGTCCGTCGTCGAAAGGCACCGTTTCAGGAATGCAGGGTTGCTCACGACATACATCCGTCCGGTCGCGATTTCCTTGATCACGGAAGGTTCGTATGCGTTCCATGGTGCCGGAAGTCTGATCGTAGGACGGATGGTCATCCATTCCTCTGTCCGCTCCGATGCAATGAAAGGGTCGAGGGCGGCTCTCTCAGCGATCGCGTCCGCCAGCTCACCCAGCCCGTCGACGCGAAACAGAAAGTCGGTGTACGGGAACCAGAACGACTCGCCGGGGATCCGAAGCGGACGGTCTTCATCCACCGCGAGGATGAGACCCGCAGTCGTACTCAGGCGATCGAGGATTGCGCCCAAGGTCATGTCGAGGTCGAGAACTCGCTCGCGCAACGCCTCGTCGAGTTCTTCGGGCGTCATCCCCACGCCGAGCTCGCCCATAGCCCGTACGACGTCGACCAACACGCTGAGGTCGAGCTGCTGCTCCCAGACCAGGTCCGCGTCTTTCGGCGCGATCGAGAGCAGATCGAAGGCGGCCGCATCTGCACCGAAGAGCTTCAGAAGCCCTTCCCGGGCTCCGGTATGCTGAATGAAGCTGCGGTTGTGATAGAGCGATTCGTTCTCATAGGAGCTCAAGCCGATCGCCTGGACCTTGTCCAGACCCAGGATGCGAACGAGGCTCGTCGCGTTGAGCCGGCTGACGCCCTGCTCCGGTGCCAGTCCAGGCAAGTCGCGCAGTAGTGTGAGAAGAAAGTCCGTGGCGCGTTCCGCGTCGCCCTCGATGTCCGCGTAGGCGTAAACCGTGCCACCGAGTTGAAGCTGCGCGCTCACCGCGTCGAAGTGGGGGGATCTCTGAGGCGCCAGCGGAACCGAGCTGCCGCTGCACGCGGCTACAAAACACAAGAGAAACGGTGCGAGCAGTTGCTTCATTCGACCCTCTCCGCGCACCTTAGCACCCCTTTTTCGGGCCGGTCGCGTCCGGCACCAAGCCCTTCGGGGTTTCGCTCCGAGCTCGGCGGTTTGGATTTCGCCAGAGATCGGATAGAGGGCCACCGTCCAATCAGTTCTTGTTTCAGCGAGGTAGCCCGTGATGCGACGATTTGCTCTCTGTCTCTTGGTTCTTGGGTTGTCGACTGCCGGCTGCGGCAACGACCAAAACGGTGGAGGCGGCTCCATCGGGGACCTCGAATGGCCCCCAGACGCGACCGCGCACTTCGATGAGCACGGCATCCTCAACGCCGACTGCGCCAGCGATGAAGACTGCGCGATGGTGCTCGGCTACTACCACGCCAGCGAACGCTTCGTGCAGATGGACGTCAGGCGAAGGTTTGCGACCGGAAGGCTTGGCGACATTTTGATCCCGCCTGCCGCTCAAGCTTATGTCGAGGACTTCGCCGACATTCGCGCTCTTTTCTCCAGCCGCGACGGCGTGCCGCTAGAGGACCTCCTCCTCGAGCACACCTCTGACAAGACCCGCGAGCTCTTTGATGCCTACACCGCCGGCGTCAACAAGTGGCTCGAGGAACTGCGCAACGGTGAAGAGGGCGCGATCTTCCCTCGCGAGTTCAACCACGTTCTTCTCGACTACGCGCCCGAGGATATCCCGCGCTGGACCCCGAAGGATTGTGGCGCGTCGATCATCGCCTTGGTCGAGAGCCTCACCAATGATGAAACCGATTTGATCAACGCCGGCAGGGCGCGCCTTGCCATCGCGAACGACGACAAATTCTCCGACCTTTGGAGCCGCCGGCCGCTCGAAGAGTCGGCAATCCTTCCGCTGGACTGGCAGCCCCCCAGCCCGTCCGGAAGCGATCCGTCCTCGAAGCGCCTCGCGATGTGCGGCCCCGCCCAGCCCTTGAACAGCAGCTCGGCACTCGAGCGGTCCGGCGAGAAACTACAACGCACGAACGAGCTTCGCCGTATGCTGATCGGTGCGGGCGTACTCGATGGTGATGTCGGCTCGAACAGCTGGGTGCTCGCCGGGTCACGCACCAGCAGCGGCAACGCGCTCCTGTCCAACGATCCACATCTAGGAATGACCCAGCCAGCCACCTGGTACCTTGCGCACCTCGACGCCAGGACCCACGGGAACGGCGATTTCCACAGCGCAGGCGTTACCTTTGCGGGCTTGCCCTGGATCCTGATCGGTCAGAACGAGAGCATCGCCTGGAGCATGACCAACACCGTCATGGACTTCACCGACGCCTACATCGAAGAGGTCGTCAGAGATGGTGATGGCAATGCGACAGGAGTGATGTTCAAGGGAGAGGAAGTTGCCTTCACCCGCGTCCCATGGACCGTCACCTTCAGCGACGGGGAGACGCATGACTTCTGCGACGGGAGCGGTTGCGAGGGCCCGCCCCTTCTTTTCGTCCCGCACCACGGGCCGGTCCGCCAGATCTTGAGCAGGCCGCCAAGTAACCCCGAGGACGACGTTGCGCTGACACTTCGCTGGACCGCGCAGGAGATCAGCACCGACATCAATTTCCTGACCGAGCTCAACCGTGCGAGCACGCTCGAAGAGGCGCGGCTTGCGCTCGAGAATATGACGACAGTCGGGCAGAATGTCGTCGTCGTCGATACCGACGGCAACATCGGCTGGTTCCCCTACAACCGGCTCCCCAAGCGAACCTGGGCCACCAATCTCGACGGAGCGGCACCGCCCTGGCTGCCCCTCGATGGAGGCGGCGAATACGAATGGGACACGTATTTCGAGCTCGTCGAGCTTCCGCAGCTCGTCAACCCCGATGATGGCTACATCGCCACGGCCAACAACGACATGACCGGGGCCCTCTTCGATGGCGACCCAACCACGCTTCCAAGCGGCGCAAGTCATCCGCCCTATCAGGTCTCCGCCGCCTCGGGCTTTCGGCACGCCCGTATCGTCGACCTGATCGAAGAGATCGACGATCAGCACACCACTGCGACGATGGACCGGATCGTGAGCGACGTGTATTCGCTCATCGGAGAGAAGATGGTGCCGGGCATGGTGGCGCTCGCGAAGCACCCCAACACCGCGCCAAGCCTGAATGGGCTCAAGGTCATCAGCGCGCTCGAAGCGTGGAAGTTCCAATGCCCGACGGGGCTTGCTGGGCCGTACTCGGACTCGGCGCTTGTGACCGACGCGGCGGAGCTCCTGGAGTCCGCCGGATGTGCGGCATTTCATGCGCTCCTCAACGAGCTTCGTTTTCGAATCGAGCTGAACGAATACGCGCCGAGCACGTATGACGAGGATGCCCGTAATCCGAGCTTTGCGGTCTACTACTCGATCGTCGATCCCAGCGAGCTGGTCCCCGACAACAAGGACGTGTACTGGGACGACCCCGGCACCACGGACCAGGTCGAGACGAAGTATGAAGTCATGGCCGAGTCGCTCGAGACCGTCGGAGACTTCCTCGTAGGCTGGCTCGGAGTCGACGAAACGACCTGGGCCTGGGGGCGTCTGCATGGCTTGCGCCTCGAGTCGGACATCGGCGCTTTCATCGGGCCAGACTTCGACAATCCGAGCCCCGGGGAGCCGCTCTACGCCAATGACGGCGGGCTCTACACGGTAGATGTCGCCTACCCGGACCCGCAGGACTTCGTCCAAACCTGGGGCGCATCGACTCGATTCGTATGCGAAGCCTTGCCGGCTGGCCCGTCGTGCACGATCCAGCTTCCGGGTGGCCAGTCGAGCCACATCGACTCGCCCAACTACGAAGACCTGCTCTTCCCGTATCTACGCAATGAGCCCATGCCGCTGGTGTTCGACATCGATCAGGCCGCGGCCACCGCGGCTCGCACCGTCATCTTCCAGTAGCCGGGTCGGGTGACGACCCTGCGGCGAGGTACTCCCGTCGCAGAACGGGCGCCGTCTTGCCGGCCCCGTCTTCGGTCCAACCGGGGGGCATCAGGAGATAGCCCAAGCGCCCCCGCAGGGTCTCCGCGTTCCATGCGTCTCTGAGCATCGCACTCCACTCGTGGAAGGCGATGCGTACGGGATTGTAGGTGTGGATGTTCTTGGTCAGGCCGTAGTCGACCGCTTCGGCCTCGGGCTCGAAGGTGCCGAACACCTTGTCCCAGATGATGAAAATCCCCGCGTGGTTGCGGTCGAGGTAAATCGGATTGCGCCCGTGATGGACCCGGTGGTGCGAAGGGGTGTTGAAGAGCACGCCGAACCCATCGAGTTTGCCGATGAGCTCCGTGTGCAGCCAGTACTGATAGAGCAGGCTGATCGACTTCTGGATGAGAATCATCTCAATCGGAAAGCCGAGCAAGGGGAGCGGAACCCAGAAAATGAACCCAGTGAATGGAGTCGTCCACGACTGCCGGAGGGCGGTGGAGAAATTGTAACGCGTGCTCGAGTGGTGGTTGATGTGCGCAGCCCAGAGTGTGCGCACCTCGTGATGGAGCCGGTGAAACCAGTAGTAGCGAAAGTCTTCCGCGAAGAGCAGGAGCAGCCACGACCACCACACTACCGGAATGTCGAACAGGCGGAATTGGTAGAGCCATGCGAGCCCGGCGAAGGGAACAAGCGCGAGGGCCGTGTTGATCGCCAAGAAGCCGAGGCCCATCGTGACGCTCGCAACCGAATCCTTGGTCGTGAAACCCGCCAGCTTCGTGTCGGCGCCTTCCTGTTGCTCCCTTCGGTACACGAGCCAGTGCTCGAGCACGAGCGTCACCAAGAAGAAGGGGATCGCGTAGTAGATCAGCCCCATGGCAGAAGGCCTACGATCAACTCGCGGAGCCTACAAGCGCGAGGCCGTGTCGCGCCGAACTGCCGTGCGCCACTCCGACAGCACTTGGGATGCTTCCAGCGTTGCAGTGTCCGACACGCCGACTTGCATGCGCGATAGAGCGTGGAGCTCCTCGCTGCGCATGTTCTGAGTCAGCGCACGGCCTTTGTCGGTCAGCGCAATGATCGAGGAGCGACGGTGAGCTGGGTTGCCTTGACGCTCGAGCAAGCCCCGTTCGAGGAGCGCATCGACTTGCTGCTGGACGTGCTGACGCGACACCCCGCGCGCCCGAGCCATGTTGGGTACAGTTGCTGGTCCGTCGAGCAAAATCAGCTCGAGCACCCCGCGCATGGCAGCCGTCGTGCCTAGCTCGGCGTGCAGAGTGTCCGACCATTGCCTCAGCCCGTAAAACAGCAGTCGGGCCTCATCCAACAGGCTTGCTCCAGACATGACAAGGAGTTTGTCAAAATGACGGAATACTGTCAAGAGACTGATCAGTCCGTCTTATGGTGAGGTAGCACCCAATTTGCTGAGTCCTAACTTCTAGCCGGGAGGGCCCGTGGTATGAAAAACCTGAGTTCCCTGCCTCTGGCGCTTTGATGGTGAGTTGGATGAGAAGTTGGCCCCTGATGGCTTTGTGCCTGTCCGCTGCGGCGGCATGCTCGGATCCATCCCGGGCAGCGAGACCGATGCCGCTCTGCGGCGCGTGATCCGAACGCACCAACTGAGTGGTGACCCGGCCGAAGGCCTCGAGCCTCCGAGCATCACGGATCCTGTCGCGGTCCTCGGCCGCAAGCTCTTCTTCAGCAAGAGCCTCGGCGGCGATCAGGATTCCGCATGTGTGTCCTGCCATCATCCTGTACTCGGGGGCGGCGACGCGCTTGCTCTCTCGATCGGCGTCGGCGCCGAGAGTCCCGACTTGCTCGGGCCCGGTCGTACACATCCGGACGGCGAGTTCACGGTGCCGCGCAATGCTCCAACTACTTTCAACCTCGCTCTATGGGAGAAGGGCTTGTTCTGGGACTCACGTGTGGAGAACCTCGAAGACGGCGGTATCCGAACTCCGGACACCGAATACGGGAGCGCCGATGCAGAGGCGGGAGACAGCATTTCTGCTGCGCAGACACGTTTCCCGGTGACGTCCGCTGACGAGATGCGCGGCTTTGTGTTCGTGCTCGACGGCACCAATGCGGAAGTCCGCACTGCCCTCGAAACTCGCCTGACGGAGGACGGCCGGTGGGCGCCGGAATTCGAAGCCGCGTTCGGGTCTTCGGAGATCACCTACGCGCGGATCGCTGAGGCAATTGCTGCATATGAGGACTCCCAGGTTTTCACTGACAGTCCTTGGCGCGCCTATGTACGCGGCGACAACGACGCGATCGGAGAGTCTGCGAAGCTCGGCGCGCTCCTGTTTTTCCAGGCCACCGAAGATGGAGGCGCCAACTGCGCGACCTGCCACTCAGGGGACTTTTTCACCGACGAGGAGTTTCACTCGATTTGCGCGCCGCAGATCGGGCGAGGCAAAGGCGACGGGGCTGCAGGCACCAATGACTTCGGTCGCGCGCGAGAGACAGCCGACCGCAACGAGCGTTACTCCTTTCGCACACCCACTCTCTTGAACGTGTCGGCAACTGGTCCGTACTTGCACGCCGGCGCCTACGACAACCTCGCCGATGTAGTTCGACATCACTTGGATCCACAGGCAGCGATCGAACGGTTCGACCCTTCGAGCGTTCCGCTTGCAGCGTCGGAGGACTTCGACCGAAACACGAGCGAGATGCTCGACTTCCTTGCAGTGTCCGGCAAAGCGATCGAGTTCTTTGCGGCTCCGTTCGAGTATACCGAGGCTCAAGTCGATGACCTGGTAGCGTTCCTAGAGACCCTCACCGACCCCTGCGTCCTCGACCGCGAATGCCTCGCCCCATGGATCGCCGATCCACTGTCGGATGACGTCGATGAACAGCTCCTGGTCGCGGTGGATCAAGAAGGAAGCCCTCTGTGACGCGGCCTGGCCCCCAATATGCTCTAATCGGACCAGCAGTCCCTCAAAAACATAATAGTTCCAAATAGTTGCCGCGATTCGAGGAAAGTCGACATTCTTGCTTGACCGACCCCCGTTCCGCGCTAACTTCGGCGTCCCTTTGCGGGGGTCTGCGGACATTCCGCCGATCGATCATTGAAAACTGAATCGGAATCAATAGTTACGTACTCGGGTCCCGAGTCGTGCATCAAATCGCACGACTAGGGTCAATTCAAAAAGAGTGGTCTCGACTTCGGTTGAGGCCGCAATCCGAGAGCAACACGCAATTCAAATGTGATGCTCTTGAGCGTCTGGCGGGAGCGCCAGAACTCAGCAGGATTAACCAGCTCAACAGTTCAACTGGAGAGTTTGATCCTGGCTCAGAGCGAACGTTAGCGGCGGGCCTAACA
>JBGUEF010000149.1:0-7994 GCA_041821485.1 Deltaproteobacteria bacterium | reverse complement strand
AGGAGGCGAGCGCCAAGCCTGAGCCGAAGGCCTCGAAGCCGGCAACCAGCAAGCCGCGCCGAAGAACGACGTCTGAGCCCCGGAAGAAGCCCCCGACCGCGAATGACTCGGGATACGGAAAACCTCCAGAATTGGTGACCGAATGGTGAGATCGCTCTACTTCGTCTCGGTGCTTGCGATGGCATGCTGCATCTCGACCAGGCTGCCTACTGCCGCCGCACAGGACGAACACTCAGTCGAGGACCAAGCCCGTGGCCAGTTCCAGGACGGTGTGGCTTTGGCCAAGAAGGAGCGTTGGGCGGAGGCGCTATGGGCGTTCCGTCGTTCTGCCGAATTGGTTCCGCGCCCGAGCACTTCGTACAACATCGCAAATGCGCTCTACCGACTGGATCGCCCCCTCCAAGGACTGGCCGAGCTCGATCAGTACGACTCGATGTCCGACGTGCAGAGCAATCCGGTCGCGCGGGAGCGCGGACTGAAGCTGCGAGGCCTGCTCGAAAGCGCACTGGCGGAAGTTCGCTTGGCCATCACTCCGGGCGCTGCCGAAGTGTTCGTCGACGATCGGCTCGCCAAAGGCTCTGGTTCCGAACGAACCATCCGGATGAACCCTGGGGAGCATTCACTGCGCATCTCGCACGACGACTACGAATCCTTTACGCGAGATCTGAATCTCGAACGCGGAAGTCGAGAAGCGTTCACGATTGCATTGCGCCCGGGTAAGCGCGTCGCAAGACCGTCGATCAATTTGGCCCCATCTAGCGTCATCATCGGTGGGACGGAGGTTGGCCGCGCTCCGCCTGAACCGGCTCCCGACGACCGGAAGCGTTTCGTGAAACGACCGGGGTTCTGGGTCATGATCGGCGCAATTGTGGTCGTGGGAGTCGGCACCGGACTTGCGATCGGCCTGACTCGACGGAACGATGCCCCTCCTTGTGGGACGACCGGGACCTGCGCGACGACTCAAGGATCGACGCTCGTCTCGTTCTAGGCAGCCTCCCGAACCAGAGCTCCGTCGCTCCGCGTTCAACAGAACGGAAAGACATCGTGCTAACCTCCTACGAACTCCACGCAATGAACCAACGACGCTTTCGCTTTCGCCCAGTCTACGTTTTCGTGCTCGTGGCGGCCGGCATCGCGGCGGTCTTGCTTGCCTTCGGCGCGCGCAAGACCTCCATGGACCGCTATGGCTCGGGGGGCTCGATCGAACCCATCCCAGACTACTCTGTTCCGGAACCCGCGGGTCCCCCCGAAGCTGGCACCGTCACCACCGATCCCAAACGCATCGACGACGTGTTGCCCAACCCGGGCATGGGGTTTGCCAGCTTTCATTTTGGCTGGTGGTGCAACCTGCCGCCGATCACCTATCCGCCAAAGGAATGCGCTGCGCGTGTGACCAAGAATTGGCCGGAGAACTACCCCAAATCCGGAACCGCTTACTTCCGCTGGTTGTGGCGGGACATCGAGCCCGAGCGGGGCAAGATCGATTTCGAGATGATCGACAATGCCATCCAGTCGGCGAACGCGCTGGGGATGACTTTGGGCTTCCGGGTGATGACCGTTGCTGAGGGGCAGTCCGGGATCCCTGACTGGCTGACCAGCGCCCCGTACAAGGTCGCCGGTGAGTGGCGCCCAGGAGGTGGCGGCAAGACCTTCTGGCCCGACTACCGCGACGCCACCCTGCAGCGTGAGCACGCCCGCCTGATCGGCGCGCTGGGAGACCGCTACAATGGCCACCCTGCGGTGGACCACGTCGACATCGGCACGGTGGGTTGCTGGGGAGAGTGGAACACGGCCTGTCTGTCAGATGTCGACAACATCATCGACGTCTACAACCCGTCGGGAAGCAAAGAACGCCAGCAGATCGAGAAGGCCTATACCCAGCTCATCGATCACCATCTGCGCGCCTTCTCGAAGACGCCCGTGATCATGTTGGCGCTGGATGAGAAGAACGTGTCTCTCACGTTGCACGCCACTCAGGGTGGGGCTGGTTGGCGTGCGGATTGTTGGGGCGACTGGGGATTGTGGGGAGGTTCCTGGAGCCACCAAAAGAGCCTCTATCCTCAGATGCTCTCCGCCGCCAAGGCAGCGGATCCCAGCTTTGTCGACGTCTGGAAGCGGGCACCGATCGAGCTCGAGATCTGCGGCACGCTCACCAAATGGCACGAGCTAGGCTGGAACGTGTCCACACCAGAGAGCGAGCTCCAAAAGACGTTCCAATGGGCACTCAGCCAGCACGCCTCTGTACTCAACGCCAAATCCAAGCCCGTCCCCGCGAGCTACGTCGGCCCGATCGACGAGCTGCTCAAGAAGAACGGCTACCGGTTTGTGATCGACCATTTCAATCACCCGAGCACGGTTCGGGCCGGAAACAGCGCGACCTTCATCACGAACTGGAGCAATCTTGGAGTGGCACCGGCGTATCACCCGCGGACGCTGACGTATCGACTGCGTGGTGCCTCGAAGGTGGTCACCTTTCCGAGCGCGCAGGACACCCGCACCTGGTTACCAGGCAGGTGGAAAGTCCGCGATACCATCACCGTCCCAGCGGATCTGTCCAAGGGCACCTATCAGGTCGAGGTCGCCTTGCTGGATCGCGCTGGAACCCAACCCGCTACCAAGGCGCTCCCGCCGCTTCTTCTGGGTATCGCAGGCCGCCGGCCAGACGGCTGGTACTCGGTCTCGCAGCTGATCGTGGAGTGACGCCCAGCAGCCGCCTGCCTCCCGACTCCTAGGACCGGCGTCCGAAATGAAACGACCGGCCCCCACTGGCGCGTGCCGCGTGCCTATTTGGGACAGCAATCCGCGGCGGCGTTCGCTTGTGAAACGCCACACCTCAAGAATCCCGTCCTGGACACCTGGCCCGCTTTTCGCATCAGACTTGGGTCGACCTGGGGTTCTAGATTTCGTGTACTCAACCACAAGGGCGAAGATGAGTGGGATCTTCTGTGCAGCCGCACACGAGAACGTGATCCCCTGCGTCATGGAGGGCTTGGCGCACCTCGAGGACTGGGGCCTCGATTCGGCTGGCCTGGCGGGATTGACCGGCCATCAAATCCAGCGGCGCAGGGCCAAGGGGCCTCTGTCCTCGTTGACGGCGCTGCTCGCCAGTGAGCCGCTCGTCTCGACGACCGCCATCGGCCACACGCGCCAGGCGACGCACGGTGAACCCGCTCGGTACAACGCGCAGCCGCACGCGAGCTCGAGAGTCGCCGTTGTTCACAACGGCACCATCGAAAACCACGCAGAGCTAAGGGCCGAGCTCATACGTGAGGGCACCCAGTTCCGCAGCGACACGGACACTGAGGTCATCGTCTGGTTGCTGGACCGAGAGCTGGTGAAGCGCGCTCATCCGATGGCGGCGTTGCGCAGTGTGCTGCCACGGCTGAAGGGCTCCTATGCGCTCGGGCTGCTCTGCACGCAGCACGACAACCGCGTGTATGCGTCGCGTAGGGGGAGCTCGCTTGCCGTTGGGCGTGGGGATGGCGCTTGCTGGCTGGCCTCTGACGAAGCCGCGCTGGAACGAATGGCCCAGGAAACCGCGCCACTCGAGGACGGACAGATCGCCGAGCTCGGCCCCGGGCATGTGCGCATCTTCGATTCGGAGCTCAACGAGATCGCCCCAGGCTGGACTCGCATCGAGAGCTTGGCCAGCCTGCGGGAAAGCGGCCCGCGCCAAATCTTCGAGAGCATCAACCACATCGAGATCGCCGAGCAGCCTGCAATCCTGGCGCACACGATCGGCGAGCTCGAACGAGACATGCAGTCTGGCGACCTCGAGGGCTGGTGCGGGCCTCTTTGGTACGCGGATCGCATCCTCGCCATCGGTTGCGGAACCTCATATCACGCTGCGTATGCGGCGCGGGCTTGGCTCGAGCAGATCGCTGGAATCCCAGTCGAGGTAGAGCTCGGCTCCGAGCTCGAGACCCGCGAACCCATCCTGACCGAGGGAACCACGGCGCTCCTGGTCTCGCAATCGGGGGAAGACCCAGAGATGCTCGAAGCGCTCAGACACTTGAAAGCGCACGACGTGCCCACGGTGTCTCTGGTCAACGTGACTTCGAGCTCGATGGCTCGGCAGTCCGATGCGGTGCTCGACTGCAGGGCAGGTCCCTACGTGGGAATGGCATCGACCAATGGACTTGCGGCTCAGCTCTGTGCGCTCGCAGCGGCGTCGATCGTCATTCGACAGCTCAAGCATGGGGGCGTCGACAAAGACGGGATGCTTGGTTCGATTCCCGCCGTTCCGGATGCGATGAAGAGCGTTCTCGCGAACGAAGACGCTTGTGCCGCAGTCGGCCGCCGAATTGCCGAGGCTGGCCACGGAATCTATCTAGGTCGAGGAATCAACTACCCGCTCGCGCTTGCAGGCGCGGTCACCTTGACCGCGCTCTCGGATGCGCGCGCCCAGGGCCTCGCGGCGGGCGAGCTCAGACATCGGCCGCTCCCGTTGATGGAGCATGGCACGCCGGTGGTCGTGGTCGCGTCGCACGATGCGACGCTCGGCAAGACCCTATCGGACGTACGGGAGGTCATCGCGCAGGGCGGAGAGCCCATCCTGGTGGGTGACTCGCAGACCGCGGTCATCGCGAAGCGTGAGGGGCTGCGGTGCATCTCCGCGGGCGAAGTCGACCCAGTCTGGGCCCCGATTGCGCTTGCGGTCCCACTTCAGTTGATCGCCCACTACGCCGCTCGTGCGCGAAAACGGAGTTTGGAGCGCCCGTTGGATCTAGACAGACCCGCCGCCTCTGAGTGAAGTACGAAGTCGCCAGGACCACCCGACAGGGTTAAAGCCGTTTGGCAATTCTGGCTCTTTGGTGAGTTTCATATCGGAACGAGATGCTTTTCCGTGTTGCAATTCGGGACACGGCATCGGAAAGTCGTTCGCCCCCCGCCTCTCGGCGCCGCCGAAGAGCGAACCCTCAAGGAGCGAACCCAAATGGAGTCCCATGGAGCCGGCCCGCTGGTCATTTTGGTCGATGGCGATCCCGAACCACGTGCTGCTGCTGCCCGATGGCTCAACGACGCGGGCATGCGCACGGTCGAGTGCCCAGACGTCGAGAGCTTTCTCGACGGCCTCGATACCAGCTTGCCCGATCTGGTCTGCCTAGATTGCAGCTTACCGGGGATGGGCGGCCGTCACGCGCTTGACGCGATGCGGCGGCAGCATCCCACCGTTCCTGTCCTGATGCTCGGTCCCGAGGCCTCTGCGGAGTCTGCCGTCGATGCGACGCATGCGGGCGCCAGCGACTACCTGGGCAAGCCGGTTGACCGAATCGGGCTGCTGTCTTCCGTCCGGCGGGCCCTGCGATATCCCGAGGACGAGCAGCAGGCGCACACAGACGACTCGGTCGAGGAGGATTCCTACGCCGGCGTGATCGGCCGCTCTCCGCGGATGCGTGAGGTTTTTCGTCAAGTCGATCGGGTGGCGGCCCGTGACATCAGTGTCTTGATTCGCGGCGACAGCGGAACCGGAAAGGAGCTCATCGCAAGGGCGATCCACGAGAACAGCCGTCGTGCGGGCAGCCCCTTCGTCGCGATCAACTGCGCCGCGATCCCAGAGTCCCTTCAGGACTCCGAGCTTTTCGGACATGAGCGGGGCTCGTTTACCGGCGCACACAAGGCCCGGGCCGGCTGCTTTGAACGGGCGGACGGCGGCACACTCTTTCTCGACGAGGTCGCCGAGCTCTCGCTTGGCGTACAGGCCAAGCTGTTGCGCGTGCTCCAGGAGCGTTCCTTCGACCGCCTCGGCGGGATTCGCACGGTTGAAAGCGACTTTCGCCTGATTACCGCAACGCATCGCGCGCTGCGCGATATGGTTGAGGCCAATCGGTTTCGCGAAGACCTCTACTTCCGCATCGTGGTGTTCGAGATCGAGCTTCCCCCGCTGCGGATGCGCGACGGGGATCTCCGCCTGCTGGTGCCGCGGCTGCTCGACGACCTGTCCGCCGATCTCGGGGAAGGGCCCAGACGCTTGACCCCGCGGGCGATGCAGGCCCTCGAGAGCTACCCTTTTCCAGGAAACGTTCGGGAGCTCGAGAACATCTTGCAGTGCGCTGCGGTGCTCGCCAACGGCGAGGAGATCGATCTTCACGACCTGCCCATTCGGGTTCGGGACTATGGTGGAGGTTCAGCGCAGCCCGCCGGATTGAGCACATTCCCACCGGATGGCGGGGCCGCCGCCTCGACTGTCTTGCCGCCTCCGAGCACGAGCGAACCGACATCGCGGAGGGACCGGCCAACGCCAGCATCCCTCGAGGAGCTGCCCTTCACCCTCGAAGAGCTGGAGCGCTGGGCCGTGAAACGTGCCCTCCGAGACAAGAACGGCCGGCTCAGCGAAGCGGCAAAGGCGCTTGGAATCGGCCGGACGACACTTTATCGCAAGCTCGAGAAATTCGGGCTGCGCTGAGAATCAGTGCGCGCCTTTTCGGCTGATGATGACCGCAAGCGTGAGCAGGATGACCCTCGTTTCCATGGCGAGGTAGCTGCGAAGCCCGTAGAGATGTGCATTGTAGGTGAAGTCGTAGAGCAGTTTCTCGCGCACGCTGTCGACTGAGGTGTCGTACCCTGTGTGAACTTGGGCCCAGCCGGTGATGCCTGGCTTACATGGCACGTGTCGATCGTCGTAACTCGGCAGATGCAGCTCGAGTGCGTCGGTAATCGAAGGACGTTCCGGGCGTGGACCGACCAAGGTCATGTCACCGCGGAGCACCTGGTAGAGCTGAGGGATTTCGTCCAGTCGCACCTTTCGCAGGAATGAGCCCACGGCGGTCACGCGCGGATCTTCGGCTGTGGCCCAGACAGCCTGTCCGTCGGCCTCGGCATCGACACGCATCGTCCGGAACTTCCAGATCGCAAACCCATATGGGCGCCCCCAGTAGGTCTTGGCGACCCGCTCCTGACGGTACAACACCGGACCCGGAGAGCTCAGACGAACGGCCAGCGCGATCACAGGAATCAGCGGCGCTGCGAGAAAGAGGGCGAGCGAGCTTCCAGCGATGTCTAGCGCTCGCTTGAGGACGCGCACCGACTGCGGGGGAAGGGCGGGACGATGCAGCGCCAGGACCTCGTGCTCCGGCGGTCGGCGCCAGCGCGTTCCGTTGGCTCGCAGGGGGAAACGCAATATCCCCACCCCGCACGCTGCAATCGCGACCAGCGCATGCACGCCGATCGCGAGCGTCCGGGGCAGCGGAAGGCCCACTCCTGCCCAGGCCATCGCCCCGACGAGCAGGAGGATGAGGGCGTCACCCGCGACGGCCAGCGGAACCAGGGTCGCTGCGCTCAAGGCGCGGTAGTTCACCCAAAGCGCCAGCCCAAGAATCCAAATCGGCCCTAGCGTCTTCAGCAGCTTGTGTCCGATGAGGCTCGTGGCGATTCGAGCGTGCCGAGGACTCAGGAGCGCTCGGTTTCGCCAGATGATTTGGAGATTCCCATGCGCCATACGCGCCGTTCTCTCGAAGATGGTCGAGAGGCGAGTCGGCGCCACGTCCGGAACCACGATGTCGGATCGATAGACGATACGTCCCCCAGCGGCTCGCGCGAGCAAGGGCCAAAGCAAATCGTCGTGGATCGTATCGGCGGGCACCGTCGCGATCGCGTCGCGGCGCATGAGGTAGCACGCTCCGTGCGCGCCGAGCAGCATGTCACGCTCAGCCTGGAGCTTCTTCAACCGTGTTTCGCGATCCCAGTACGCCCCATCGGCCGCAGCGGCCCCGTTCTTGCCGGCCGAGGCGTACCGGGGCATCGCAACGACGACGCCGGGGTCTGCCAAGTCTTGCACGAGCTCGGCGACTGTATCCTCGGGCAGGTTTGCGCCGACGTCCGTGAACAAGATGAGCTCGCCTCGGGCCTGTGCGAGCAGGTAGTTCAGCGCAGCGAGCTTGCCGCCTCGCTCTGGCAGCTCGAAGACGCGCACCCCGACGTCCGTATGCGCGCGTGCAATGTCCGCCGTGCGGTCTTCGGAACCGTCCGAAGCGACCAGGATCTCGATGTGGTTT
>JBGUEF010000148.1:0-8062 GCA_041821485.1 Deltaproteobacteria bacterium | reverse complement strand
GGAGTAGTGGGAGACGAGCTTGAGCGCGGTGGCTGAAGCCTTGCGTTCGCAGGCAGCATGGTCGATCAAGAACGCATCGAAGTCGTTGAGGACCACGTCGATCCAGGCGGGGTCGGTGGCGGTGCGCAGGCGCAGCATGGGGGCCTAGCCTCGGAGAGCGTCGAGAACGGGCTCGATCGCTTCGCGTCGGAGCTTCAGAGCCGCCCGGTTGGCGATCACCACCGAGCTGATGTCGGCGATTTTCTCAAGAGGGACCAAGCCGTTCTGGCGGAGCGTTTCCCCGGTTTCCACCAAGTCGACGATGACGTCGGCGAGGCCAGTTAACGGAGCGAGCTCGACGGAGCCTTGGCAGAAGATCAGCTCAACCGGGGTACCCTTGGATCGGAAGTACCGTTCGGCGATGTGGGGGAACTTGGTGGCGACCCGGAGGGGCCGCTCTCCCTTGCCGACAATCGGCTCGCCTGGGCGGCCGCAGACCATCATCTCGCACTTGCCGATGTCGAGATCAACCGGGGCGAAGACGTCGTAGTCGCGCTCCATCAAGACGTCGCGGCCGACGATGCCGAGGTCGGCGGCGCCGTACTCCACGTACGTTGGCACGTCGTCGGGCTTGAGCAGCAGGTAGCTCAGCCCGGATTCTTTGTCTTCGCGGACCAGTTTGCGGCTTTTCGCGGTGAGGGCATCGGTCGCGATGCCGGCCTCTTGGAGGCGCCCGCTCAACTGTTCGAGGACTCGGCCCTTGGGGACCGCGATGACGATGGTGTCTCGGTTGCGTCTAGGCATTGCCAGATACTCGCTCGATCTGGGCCCCTAGCGGGACCAGCTTCTCCTCGATCTGCTCATAGCCCCGATCGAGGTGGTACACCCGCCGAACGTAGGTCGTGCCTTCGGCAACCAGGCCGGCCACCACCAACGATGCGCTGGCCCGAAGATCGGTGGCCATCACCTCGGCACCCTCGAGCCTGTCTACGCCATATACCGTCGCGGTCCTGCCGTTGACCTGGATGTTGGCGCCCATACGGTTTAGCTCCGACACGTGCATGAAGCGGTTCTCAAACACCGTCTCGGTGATTCGGCTCGTGCCCTTCGCGAGACACATCAGCATCATGAACTGCGCTTGCATGTCCGTTGGGAACCCAGGGTGTGGCTGGGTGATCACGTCCGCGGGGCGGATCGGGTGAGAGCCGACCACACGGATGCCATCGCCCTCGCGCTCGATCGCGACTCCGGCCTCGCGAAGCTTCGAGATGACCGCTTCGAGCGGCTCGAAACCGATGCCCTCGAGAAGCACGTCCCCCGCGGTCGCCGCGGCGGCAACCATGAAAGTGCCTGCCTCGATGCGGTCCGGAATGATCGCGTGGTCAATCGGATGAAGCGAATCGACACCCTCGATCGAGATCACCGAGGTGCCCGCCCCTTCAATTCGTGCACCCATCTTGTTCAGGACCCGCGCAAGCTCCTCAACCTCGGGCTCGCGCGCACAGTTGGTGAGCGTCGTGCGCCCCTTGGCCAACGCGGCGGCACACATGAGATTCTCGGTTCCCGTGTGAGTCGGAAAGTCCAAGCTGATGTCGGAGCCGCGAAGCCTGCCCCGAGGGACGGTGACCTCGACATAGCCGTGGTGAAGCTCGACATCTGCGCCCATCGCCTCGAGGCCCTTGAGGTGCTGGTCGATCGGACGCGCGCCGATTGCACAGCCGCCGGGCAACGAGACCACCGCCCGGCCGCAGCGCGCGACGAGCGGACCAAGGACCAAGACCGACGCCCGCATCTGCTTCACCAAGTCGTAGGGCGCCGTGGGTTCGATCTCGCCGGACAACATGACCCGCACCTGACCGTCGGCGTACTCCGCCTGCGCTCCGAGGCGTTCCAACAGGCGTGTCATCGTATGGACGTCGCGCAGGTTGGGGACGTTGCGAAAGACGTGCTCGCCGTCTGCCAAGAGAGCGGCGGTCAAAATCGGCAGCGCAGCGTTCTTGGCGCCGCTGATCGGAACGGAGCCTGCAAGCCTGTTTCCGCCGACGATTTTGATGCTATCCACGACGCCTCTGTTACCCCGTGGCCTTGCTTCGGGCAACTTCAGGCGAAGAGCAGGCCGAGAGCAAGCGAAACAAACCCCGCGAGGGCGCCCCAGATCGGGCCCCGCGCGGAAGCCCAACGGAAACGGCCGGTCGAATCGAACCCGCGAGTCGCCAAGAGAGCCAACGCACCAACCCAGATCGCCATTCCCAGCAACAGGAGAGTTCCCCACCACGGGTCGGGCGAAATCTCCTCGCTGAGCAGCCGGCGATGGTCGGCCGTGAGTTGCTCCGCGCTCAGACTGGCATCGATTCCGGCGCTGCGATCCAACGTGACGAGGCGTGCAATCTGGTCGCTGGCGTTCTCACGTGCAGGGTTCGAGCCGGTGTAAAGAGAGCGCGTGGCGGCGAGCCCACCCGAAAGCGACCGCCAAGCCAACAGGGCTCCTGCAACATCGCCATCTTCTTCCAACTGCGCCGCAATCGACTCCAATGCCGACACTGCCTCCGCGGTGTGCGGGCTCAGAGGCAGCGACCAACGGATTGCCCGGCGGTAGTGCTCGACGGCAAGCAATGGTCGATCGCCGTCTCGGTAGGCCTGTGCTGCAGCGAGCTCGGTGCGCGCTTCAGAGGCGACGCGCCACAGCACCAGTGCTGCCAGCGCGATGATGACCAGCCCCACGGCAAGGCTTGGTCGGCCCCACCCGGACTTCATAAGAAGTCCCGGCGGCGGAAGATCAGGGCAGCGATGGCGAGCGTGGCCGCAGCATAGAGAACTGCGTAGCCCATCGACGTGGCGAGGTATGTGAGCGGTTCCCCGTATGTGGTGGCCCTCGTCACCAGTGTGGTTCGCCCGGGGACGAACAAGTTGAAGTTCGGGACGATCTCGGCCAGCCAGCTGAGAAGCGTCTTCATCGCAGGACTGAGCACACGGGTCTCCATGGCGACCATGTCATGTGCCGCCCGGCCGACCAGCCAGACGCCGAAGGTAAAGGCACCGGTGAGAAAGGGCGTTGAAAACGAAGAGAACAAGAGCGCTACCGCCGTGAGGATGAGTACTTCACCGATATTGAGAACGAGCGACGCAAGGAGCCGGAAGAGCTCCACGTCGACCGTCGAGCAAACCCACGCCGATGCACCGAGGGCGATCAAGGACCAGATTGGCACCACGAGCGTGCGATCCTTGGAAGCCAAGAACCCAATTCCGAGAACCACGATGAGGACCGCCGCAACGACGACGATGAGGACGGTCGACGCGTCCGCCTGGATTGCGGTCACCAAGAGCTGGAGGGCCCCCATGATCGCGATGAAGACAGCGCAAGTGGCGACGATTCCGAAGTACTTGCCCAACAAGAACTCGAACCGCGCGATCGGCTTGGGAAGAATGACGTAGAGCGTCTTGCGCTCGATCTCTTTGTAGAGAAGCGACGAGCCTAAGAAAATCGCAACTACTACCGAGAAGAGCGAGATCGACGCAAGCCCCATGTCGGTAACGACGCGCATCTGCTGGTCGAGCGAGAGCTCGCCCAACGCCAGCGTCAGCGCCAGGACGCCGGCAGCCAGCACGAGAACCCCGAACAACACCCGATCCCGCACTGCCTCCCGATACGTGTTGAGGGCGATCGCGTATATCCGAGCGACGCTCATGGGCCCATCCAATACGCCCGCCCTGTCACGAAGTGGCTCAGGACGTTGATCGACATCAGCACCATCATGGCGGACAACACCGTACAACCGACCTCGAGCCACCGTGAACTTTCGGGACCTCGCGATAGGCCCCATGCCCGAAACGAGGCCGCGATTCCCTGTGACACGAAAAGGCCGAGCGCCGCGAGCCCAAACACGTAGAAGCCGAGGACCGGAGGGCGAGAGAGAAATCTGCGCAAGATCTCATATTGGCTCAGGGCCACCGGTCCCACGCGGACCGTCATGAACCACTGCAGGACCAAGTGAGCAACGACGAGGGCCCAGGCAAGCCCACCGGCGAGCTTTTGCAAGCGGCGGCAGCCCTCTGATCGGTACGGACCCGCGCCGATGGGAGACTCCAAGCTGAGACTGCTCCAGCCGCGGGCATACGCCCCTAGAAACACCACGACGATGACGGTGTGCGCGACCAGGGACGACCATGCGACGGGCGACGCCGCGGCGAACGAACTCGCGCCGCGGAGCGCTGGCCACATTCGAGCTAGCTCCAGCACGAAGAGGGCGGTGATGGGCCAACCGGTCAGTGCGATGTGGCTGCGGTATCGCGGCACGGGGTATTACCTACCGCTCCCGTCTTTGTGTGGTCAATTTACTTCAGGGCAGCGGGCTTGCTCGAACGGTCGTTGCGCCGTTCGAGCCCGAGGAGCGTGAGCGGCTCGTCGGACAATGTCATGCGGATCCGGTCACCAATGCCAATGGCGTAGACCTTCTGGGTGCCGTCGAGGAAGATCCGGCCTTTGGTCATGCGGCTGGCGATCTTGATAGCTTCGCCGGGCGGGACCATCCCTTTGACGAGGCGATACCTGTTGTCGACGCCGCGATACGGTTCGCGGATCACGAACTGGATCTTCTGTGAACCGGTCGGGAGCACTTTGCCTCCGGCCGAGCGAATCGCCGCGGTCGAGCCAGCCGCTGGCCCGACCCATACCCCACTCGACATCTGACGCTCTTGATCGCCGGCATACTCCAAGATGTAGCGCGACGTCGCGGCGGGACTTTCGTGGCAATAGAGAGCGTCATTGAGGACGCGAGTCGACAGAACCTTGTCACCGACATCGACGCGCATCCGTGCGAGCCGGCTCGACTTCAGCCGTCCCTCGAGAGCAGCAGCCAGCACTTCATGCACGTTGTGCCCATCGCCCGCGCAGAAATACCCGACGCTCGTGTCGGGGGCGCTGTTGATCGCCAGCATCGGAGTCGATGAGTCGGCCAGGTGCGAAGCCCACAATAGGGTGCCATCGCCTCCGAGGGTGACGATGAGGTCCCAAGCGCCCTCCTCAGGCAGGGGCTCGGGCCGATAGCGGAGCACTGCGCTGGCTCCCAAGTCGCGAAGCGCAGTCTTTGCCTGGCGCAGCGTCTCTTGATGGATCTCGTGCTCGTGGAGCAGGCCCTCGACGGACACGTCGCTGTGTTCGATGAGCTCCTTGAGCCGTTCCTGCGCGCGGCCCACGTATCGCTGGTAGGTGCTCTTCTTGTAAACGACGAGGACTTTAGGACGCATGCATGACTCGTGGTGAAATTCGCGAGTTGCCGCGCCTTACCCGGTCGGAATCTTCTTGGCGTCTGCCAGGAACCGCTCGAGGCCGATATCGGTGAGTGGGTGCTTCAGCAACTGAAGGATGACTTTATGCGGAATGGTCGCGACATGGGCGCCGACGAGCGAGGCCTGCACTGCGTGGACGGGGTGACGAATGCTGGCAGCGAGGACCTGCGTGCTCAGACCGTAGTTCTGGTAGATCGTGACTAGCTGCTCGATGAGCTCCATTCCGTTGCCGCCGATGTCGTCGATGCGGCCGATGAAGGGGCTGACGTAGGTCGCGCCGGCTTTGGCGGCGAGGAGCCCTTGAGTCGGGCTGAAGCAGAGGGTGACGTTGGTGCGAATGCCTTCATCGGTGAGGGTGCGAACCGCCTTGAGGCCTTCGGCGATCAGGGGAATCTTGACGACGATGTTGTCGTGCATCTTCGCGAGGCTCCGTGCCTCCTTCATCATGCCGTCATAGTCGGTCGCAATGACCTCGGCGCTGATCGGCCCGTCGACGACTTCGCAAATATCGACGATCACGTCTTTGAACGGCCGACCCGTCTTGGCGACGAGCGATGGGTTGGTCGTCACACCGTCGATGACGCCCATGGCGGCGGCGTCACGAATCTCCTCGATGTCTGCGGTGTCGATGAAAATCTGCATGGCGCTAGTAAAGGGCGGTGGACTCGCAGGGTCAAGCGGAGCCTGAGCTCAGCCATACCGCCGCAAAGAATCGCGGGATCCCGTCACTCTACGAGCTCGACCTCGACCTCGACGTCGTCCATCGCAGGTGGGGGAGCGGATGCCGGCTCTGACCGGGAGCACACGATGAGGGTCGCGAGAGCGGCCGCGATCAGCCACAATACGATGCCCCCTGGGGTCCATTTGCTCTTTGCGCGCACGGCTAGGTCCTATTGAGGGCCGTTCTGTCCCGGGATTGAAGATTGAGCAACCGAGGTCGTCCAAACGGCATGCGGAGATTTCTTACAGTTCTGATCCTCCTAGCGGCGTGGAGCACCACCGCGCTTGCCGAGCACCAGAGCGGCAAAGTGGACGCATCGGTCGCACGACTGGGCGCCTTCAGCCCTGCGGAGCGGGCACTACTCACGCCGTACCTATCGCAAGGACCCGTGGTGCTGACCGAGTTCCAGAACCGCCAGACCGACCTACCCGCGGTGATCTACGCGGCGCGAATCCATGCGCCGGCGAAGACTGTTGCAGGGGTGATCGGGAAACCAAGCGACTACCCGCGCTTCATGGCTGCCCTGACCGCGGTCGACATTCAAGAGGTCAGCGGCCAAATGACGGCGTTCGATTGGACGTGGGGGGTCACGCTGTTCTCGCTCACCGGTCACAATGTGATGACCAGCTACCCCGGCGACTCGACGCGTGGCTATCGCTTTGACATTCGAACGACGGGCGGAGATCTCGGTATCGGGCGCGTCATGTGGCGCGTTTATCCGGAGGGTCCCCGCAAATCTCTCGTCGTCTTTTCCTCGCGACTCGACATGCGCGATGCGAACTACATCACACGTCAGCTCGCCTCGGAAGGCAACGCAGTAAATCGAACGATCAACGTCGCCGTCGCCATGGTCACCTTGCTCGAGGTGAAGGCCGAAGCGGAGCGCCGGGCCGGCACACACGTCGACGGGAAGTTCGCCACGAAGCCTCTTCGTCGGCCACAGGTAGACATGAAGGCACTGCGCCCTCTCCTCGGGCGCGGAGACCTGGTTCTCATGGATTTGGACGGCGATGTGCTGCAGAGCGTCGCGGTTGTCGGGCGTTCGGGAGCCAGCGTGGGGCGAGTACGCCAAGTGATGCTGGACCCGGAGGAGTTTGGGAAGTCCTTGCTTCACGGAACCTGCGCAGAAGTGGTCGAACGTACCGACGAGGGTACGCGGTTCGAGTGGGAGATCCCGATCCCCTTGCTCCATGTGGGCGGGGAAATGCTGTTGCGGCCAAGCCCGACGGTCGTCGCGGTCGACGGCATCTCGGGCACCCTTTCAAAAGGGAAGTGGCGATTCGACACGCACCGCTATCCCGGAGGTGAGGCGGGCGTGATCGCCTGGGCGACCTTCGACCCGGCGGACTCGCCAAAGCTCATTCGGAAGCTGATCGCGGGGAACACCCATTTCTCACATGGGTTCGTCGCTGCGACCCAGCTTGCCGTGATGCGGTCGCTGCGGACCCGCGTGCACCGCCTGGGACGCTAGTTCGCGTCGACTCCCGCGTCTTCCCCCACCTCAGCCATTTCATCAGGCCGCACATCCACACTCGCGTCCACACTCGCGTCCACACCGGCGTCCACACCGGCGTCCACGAGCAGGCTTCGGTCGAAGTCGACGAGCAGCGAGCATCCACCCATGCATACGGCAACGGCGGAGATCGCAAACAACCGAAGAGTCTCGTAGCGCATCATGCTCAGAACCTCAGGGTCGCCGTAGCGCCCGCCCCCCGGGTTTCGATCTGCAAGCGCGCCATCTCACGCTCGCGTTTTCTCTGGTTCTTGTGCGTCATGAAGAGTGTGAACGAAGTGATCGCGGACAGCGCAGCGAGACCGAACGAGATGTCGGCAAAGAGGGCGAGCCGCTCGCCCTTGTCGGCAGTCTCCTTCGTGGGATTGTCCCGGTAGTCTTGCTGCTCCTGGTACGCCAAGAAGCCGAGAACCGTTCCGGTCACGAGCGCCGCGGCGGAGATGCTCCCAGTGGAAATCACTGCGCGACGGATGGTCGTGTCTTCTTTTTCGATGGCGAGCTGGGCCTGTAGCGTGGCTTCCTCGCTCTGCTCGACCGTCACCTCGCTCGTCGTGGCCGGCGTG